>CBFGVM010000279.1:0-5877 GCA_965652015.1 uncultured Alphaproteobacteria bacterium | reverse complement strand
CGATATGACTAACACGCCTCACCGAGTTACAATACCGACGACGCAGGCGAGGCGCGCAAGTCCACGGCGCGCGGAGGAAGCGCTTTGCGCCTCACTTCAATTCTGGCCGATTGCGCAATGCTCGCTTGAGCCGCGCAGATGCGAATCGTTTTCCGAGAGGAGAAAGCACATGCCTACCTGGACGCCTGATCCAAGTTTTTATCCCTCTCCGCGGCAAGCGGCGAAGGCGCCGCCTGAAACACTCGCCTATGTCGCCGCCTTCGATCCGGAGCGCAAATCCCCGGACCGCTTGGCGATCGTCGATGTCGATCCGAAATCGCCGTCGTATTCCAAGATCATCGGCGACGTGGCGGCGACGGAGGTCGGCGATGAGTTCCACCATTTCGGCTGGAACGCGTGCTCGTCGTGCTTGTGCCCAAACGCGCCGCATCCGCATGTGGAGCGACGCTATCTCGTCGTGCCCGGGCTGCGCTCCTCGCGCATCTACATTCTCGACACCAAGCCCGATCCGCGCGCGCCGAAGATCGTGAAGATCATCGAGCCGGCGGAGCTTGCCGAAAAGACCGGCTATACCCGCCCGCATACCGTCCACTGCGGACCCGGCGGCATCTATATCGCAGCGCTCGGAAACAAGGACGGCAAAGCACCCGGCGGCGTGTTCGTCATGGATCAGGAGAGTTTCGAGCCGCTCGGCCGCTGGGAGGTCGACCGCGGGCCGCAGCAGCTCGGTTACGACGCATGGTGGCATCTCGGCTACGACACCATGGTCACCAGCGAGTGGGGCACGCCTGACACCTTCGAGAACGGTCTCGTTCCGGAAATTCTGCTCGGCAGCAAATACGGCAGGCGCCTGCACTTCTGGGATTTCACCAAGCGCAAGCACCTGCAAGAAATCGACTTCGGCGAAGAGCACCAGCTCGTGTTCGAGTTAAGGCCCGCGCATGACCCGACCAAGGCCTATGGCTTCGTCAACTGCGTGGTCAGCCTGAAGGATTTGTCCTCCTCGATCTGGACCTGGTTCCGGGAGGGCAATAAGTGGGCGGTGAAAAAAATCATCTCCATTCCCGCCGAGCCCGCGAATGCGGACGACCTGCCGCCTGTGCTCAAGGGCTTCAAAGCGGTTCCGCCGCTGGTCACCGACATCGATCTGTCCATGGACGATCGCTTCCTCTACGTCGCGTGCTGGGGCACCGGCGACTTGCAGCAATACGATGTGTCGGACCCATTCAACCCGAAGCTCACCGGAAAGGTGCGGATTGGAGGGATCGTGTCGCGCGCGACTCACCCGGCTGCGAAGAACGGCAAGCTCAGTGGCGGACCGCAGATGGTCGAGGTCAGCCGCGACGGCCGGCGCGTTTATTTCACCAACTCGCTCTACGGCGCCATCGATCCGCAGTTCTATCCCGAGGGCATCGACGGCTGGATGGTCAAGCTCGATGCCAATCCCGCGGGAGGTATCGCGTTCGACCCGAAATTCTTCATCCAATGGCCGAAAGGGTATCGGCCGCATCAGGTTCGCCTGCAAGGCGGTGACTGCTCGTCGGATTCGTATTGCTATCCGTGAGCTAACCGAAACGGCAGGGACCGTCCGGTCGCGCGGCGAGCAACGGCATGAACGTACCGCCCACCGAGATCTGGCCGTGGCTGGCGCTCGCGGGGTTGGGCTTGTTTCACGGGCTCAACCCGGCGATGGGATGGCTGTTCGCGGTCGCCCTCGGCCTGCACCGCGGAAGCCAACGAATTGTGCTGCTGTCGCTCGTTCCGATCACGGTCGGGCATGCGGCCGCGGTTGCAGCTGTGCTGCTCGCCGTGCTGGCGCTCGGTCTCGTCATCGACCACACGCTCCTCCTGCACCTGGCTGCGATCATCCTCATCGGCTGGGCGCTATGGCATGCGCTCTATGGCCATCGCCGGCGCGTGCGGGTCGGGATGCAAACCGGTCTCTTGGGCCTCGTGCTTTGGTCGTTTCTGATGGCGAGCGCGCATGGCGCGGGATTGATGCTGATCCCGGCGCTGGCGCCGATCTGCGGCTCTGCGGCGGCGGCAAGCGGCGCAACGTTCGGCGCCCCCCTCGCACTCGCCGCGCTCGCCGTTCATTCCGCCGTCATGCTCGCAACCATCGCAGCGGTTTCGCTGATCGTCTACAACTGGACGGGCGTCGATTTTCTGCGGCGCAGTTGGATCAATGTCGATCTGATCTGGGTGGCCGTGCTCGCCACGTGCGGCGTCGCTTTACTATTCGCGTAATCCCACCTGTTTGATCTCTCATTCCGGGGACGCGGGCAAAGCCGGAGAGCCGCAATCCATAACCGCCGCCGGTGGTCATCGTTTCCGGCCCTCGCCGCGATCGCGGCTCGGCCGCAATGACGGACTCAAAGCGTTGGTCTCATTCCCGCCCGCTCGTGCCGCGCCAGCGCGCGAATTGCAGCACGCGTTCGCCGTCCTCGCGCATGGCGCCCCGCTCCAGAGCTTCCCGAATCGACTTTTCCAGCGCGGAGAGCTGGAACGGCTTGCGCAAAATCGCATGCCGCGATTGCGCCGTGTGCACCACGTCGCTGTAGCCGCTGGTGAGGACGACGGGGATGTGCGGATAGTGGTTGCCGATCTCCTGTGCCAGTGCGATGCCGTTCATGCCGCCGGGCATCACGACGTCGCTGAGGACAAGATCGATTTTCTCCCCGCGCTGCAGCCGGTTTAGCGCCTCGGTCGCGTTTTCCGCGCGCGTGGTCTGATAACCAAGCTGCTCGACGAGAGAAGCGGTGATCTCGGCCACTTCCGCGTTGTCCTCGACCACGAGAACGGTGCCCTGCCCGGATACGCTCGGTTGAGTCGGAGGCGCCTGCACGGCTTCGACCGGGATCGCCTGCTTGCGCGGTAGATAAATGGTGATGGCGGTTCCACTGCCGACCGTGCTGGTCGCAACCACAGTGCCCCCCGATTGGTGAGAGAAGCCGTAGACCTGCGCCAATCCAAGGCCGGTGCCTTTGCCCAGCGCCTTGGTCGTGAAGAACGGCTCGAAAATGCGCGGAAGAACGTCCGGCGCGATGCCCACGCCGGTATCGGTCATCGCCAGCGCGACGAAGTCTCCCTCGAGTTGATCCACCCCATCGCTTTTCTTCAGGCTGACGTTGCGCGCCGACAAGGTGATCGAGCCTCCGCCCGGCATGGCGTCGCGTGCATTGACCGCGATGTTGACCAGCGCCAGCTCGAGTTCCGCAATGTCCACCTCGACCGGCCAGACATCGGCCGGTATGTCGCATTTGAGCTCAACATTTCCGCGTAACGAGCCGACGAGCATTTCGCGCACGGCTTCGACCCGTGCTTTCAGATCGGTAATCACGGGGTTGAGCGGCTGGCGTCGCGAGAACGCCAGCAGCTGGCGTGTCAAGCTCTCGCCGCGATTGGCGGCGGCGTGCATCGCGTCGATTGCCTGCAGATGCTTGGGATCGGTGAGCCGACGGCGCAGAAGCTGCGCGTGACCGCTGACGATTGTCAACAGGTTGTTGAAATCGTGGGCGATGCTGCCGGTGAGTTGGCCGAGCGCTTCCATCTTCTGGGATTGCGCGAGCTGCTCCTGCGCCCGCTCGAGCGAGGCCTGCGCTTCGCGTTTCTCGGTCATGTCGCGGGTGATGTTCACGAAGCCGGCCAGCGTGCCGACCTCGTCGCGGACCGCCTCGATCCCGGCGATCGCCCAGAACAGGCTCTTGTCACGCCGCACGCGCCAGCCCTCGACGACGCATTTGCCCTCGTACGCCGCGAGGTGGAGCGCCCGCGCCGGCTCGCCGCGCTGTTGCTCCTCTTCGGTATAGAAGCGGCTGAAGTGCTCCCCGACGATCTCCGCCGCAGCGTATTGGTGAATGCGTTGCGCGCCCACGTTCCAATTCGTGATGTAACCGCCGCGGTCGAGCATGAAGATCGCGTAGTCGGTGACGCCTTGAATCACCGTGCGAAAGCGCCACTCGCTCTCCATCAGCGCCTCTTGCGCCTTGCGGCGTTCGGCGATGTCCTGCTTGAGCGCGTCTTCGACCCGCTTGCGCTGCTCGATCTCGGTGTGCAGCACCTCTGTCGTGTGCTCGAGGCTCGCGGTCCGTTCTTCGAGCGACTTCTGCAAGTCGTCGTGCGCGCGCTTGAGATCTTCGTCGGCGCGGCGACGTTCGGTGACATCCTCCGCGACCACCATGAGATGCCGCACGGCACCGCTGTAGTCGGCGATGGCCGAGACGTTGTTGCGCATCCACCGGCGCGAACCGTCGGGCATCACATACCGGCTCTCAACGGCAAATCCTTCCCCTGTGCGGATCGCATGCCGGATCAGATTTGCCAGGTGCGGCAGGTCGTTGGGATCGGTCAGATCCTGGATGTGCATCTGCAACAGTTCCGGGGCCGCACGGCGCACGACCCCGCAAAATCGATTGTTGACGAGGGTAAAGCGCCCGGTCGAATCGATTTGCGCGACGCCCACGACCGATTGGCTGAACATCGCGCGGAGAATCTGCTCCTGATGACGTAATTTGATTTCCGCGCGCTTTCGGTTCGAAACGTACGCGCTCAGGGCGAGACTCACCACCGAGATGCTGATCATGAACACGGCCAGCAGCAAGAACCCGTCGTCGGAGACCGCGAACGGTCCGCCGCCCGCCAATGCTCCCCAGATGGCAAAGCACGAGAGAATGAGCACGGCGGTCGCGGTGTCCCGCTCGCCGCAGCGAAGCGCTGCCCACAACAGCGGCAGCGCCGCCAGAAAGGCCAGCGCGCTCCTGAGCGCGCTCGGCTCGAATAACGGACTGAAGGCGATCAACCCCACGAAGATCGCTGCCACCATGGCGAGGCTCGAGGACAACACGCTGTCCACATCGAAAGCGCGGAAGCTGCCGATCGCCCAAAGCACCGCGGCCGGCGCGAGGACAAATGCGCCAACCGCATCGCGCAGCCACCACGCAGCGCTCAAGGCGGCGAGGTTATCCCAGTCCAGGTATCCGGCCAGGTAAAGGCTGCCGACGCCGACGAGCGCGCCGATCAAAGTGCTTGCGAGCGCGACCAAGGCAAATTTCGCGACCCCGGTCGGGGTATCGAACGTCCTGCGCCCCTGGGACCAGACTTTGATCAAGTAACCGCCGGCGAGAGCCTCAATGGTGCTCGCGGTCGCGACGCCCAACGCAGGCAAGATCCAATCCGCAGCGGTCGCATTGGCAATCTCGATCGGCGTCCCGGCGGCAAATGCCGCCGCAAAAATGGCCGGCCAAACGCGCAGGCCGCAGACGAGGACAGCGGCCAAGGCAAATCCGGCAGGTGGCCAGAGGGGCACGGCGCTCGTATAGATCGAGGCGAGCGTCAAGGCCGCTTTCGCCAGAACAAAATAGCCGGCGCCGACGATTATCAGTTGGGCGACATATTTCGCCACGCTGCGCAGTTGCAGCGCGGTCGCGAATTTTCCACCCGAGAAACGAGTCACGGCATGCCCCCTCGCCGCGCCGTTATAATGCTACCTTTCCCCCTTAATGCGCTGGCGTGTTCTCCCGGACTTATGATCAACGGAACTGCGGCGGAACTCGGGCCGCGGACGGGCGAAAAGCACCCAAACAAACTTTGATCATCGCTCAGAAATCGCGCACAGCGCGGCTTACATGGCGCTCCGCAATGATGCGCCGACCGGCATCGGCTTTCTGGCTGGAACAGACGAACCGGTACTTCTGTGTCGCCTGCCCGGCCAGTTATGATGAGCGTCGATAAGCTATTAACAGGGTTGCACCTCTTGGAGTCCTGCCCCAAAACGATGCCATTAATTCCCGTGCCTTGCGTGTGAGCTGGCACTCCTAAAACAACTCGAAATACTCCCGTTGCTCCCACTCCGTGACCTCGGAGCGATAGCGGGCGATC
>CBFGVM010000278.1:0-5880 GCA_965652015.1 uncultured Alphaproteobacteria bacterium | reverse complement strand
CGTACTTGTCCGCTTTCGCAGCAAAGTGGATTATCGGCAGCTGCTTTCAGCCTATTCCGCTAGCTTACGAATGAGCATTATCTTGCCGCCCCGTCTGCAGCTGGCGAGGCCGGCGCATGAGGCAAGCTACTTTATATGTCGAGGCAAGCTCGGCGGTCGTCTGCTTGGGCGGCACGCCGCCTCGATCTGAACGACTGTGGCAAAACATACACACTTCATTTGTTTTAAACGATGGGGCTCACTTCGGTGGGTCGTATCGTTGACGATCGCAATCAAAAACACAAAGATGGTTCTGTCATCCTATTGCGTGCGAGACCACCATGATCGCGCCGGCCTTCACGCGCGCGCCACGGATGTTGCTTGTGATCGGCGAAGACGACCAGGGTCTGCCGACGGAGACAATCATCCTCGAGCCCAGCGTGTCCCAGCTGTATGACGAGCTGCGCTCGTGGCTGGCGAGTTGGCTGCCGAACTGGCTTGGCCACGCGCTAGGTCTGACTAGGACCATTTATGCTAATCCACTTCCGGTTTCCGAGCCCATATTGATTGACGTCCGGCTAAGGTGGGCTGGTCTATAAATAGGACGGCGCAGTCCCACGGGCGCCAACTGAGGCGGCCTATTTTTCTTTTTTCTTCGGCTGGATTTGCTGCTGTTGCTGCATCGTTGGCTGCGGCTGCGAATTCACGCGCAGCGGGAGCATCTGCTCGTCGTTGAACTCTTGCACAACCGCCTCAAAATCTCCGGGACGGGCACTCGCCATGTCGTAGAGCTTCTGAGCCATAGTGAGTAGGGCCGCCCGTGCCTGCGAATCGATTGTGGACCGCGACAGCGCCAAGCACTGCGCAGCTATGGCTCTTAGCTCTTCACGACGATCGGCCATGATGTGCCGTCACGCTACTCCAGCCCAATGACCCTGGCACCAATGGGGCGCCCACAAATTAAATTAGGAGACGGCCAAAAGAAAAGCCCCGCCGAAGCGGGGCGAGGTTGATGAGGGAAACCCTCGGTGAAGGAATCCCGCGCGTCGTGTGCCACGTAGCTTGGGGGCCGCAAAGTCCGGGAATGTACGTAGCCCCCGAAGGGGGGAGTATTTGAGCGGCGACGTGATGGTGGCGAGCGAGCTGGGCAAGGGCTCGGTGTTTATGGTGCGCCTGCCCGGGGGGTGCCATCGGCTGACCAAAGACCCAAATAGCCGCGAAGACCGGTGCTGATTTGCTGCATCGCGTTAGTACGCTAATGACCCACTCCGGACATAGGCTGGATCGAATCCCGCAGCGCAGCAGTCCGCCGCCATTCGGAAGTATTCGGAAGCACACGACGGACCGACAGCGCCCCCGTCTCGATTCAGAACATTTCAGGTCTGCCCCAAGGACTTGCCTGCCGCCATAGGGCATACTCGCACAAAGTGGGAGGACTGCGCCCCATGTTCAACATGCGTCGGCGCAATTTCATCACGCTACTCGGCGGCGCAGCCGCGTGGCCGCTTGCGGCACGCGCGCAGCCATCGGACCGGATGCGCCGTATCGGCGTGCTCATGGCTACAGCCGCGGACGAACCGGAGTCACAGGCTCGCCTCGCTGCGTTCCTTCAGGCGCTGCAGCAATTGGGCTGGACCGACGGTCGCAACCTGCGGATCGAGTATCGCTGGAGCGCGGGCGATGCCGCACGCCTGCGCAGAGATGCGGCGGAATTGGTCGCGCTCGCCCCGGACGTCGTACTGGCCGGTGTTGGCGCGAGTCCAACGGCGCTGCTAGAGGCGAGTCGCACGGTGCCGATTGTTTTCGCCCAAAGCATCGATCCAGTCGGGTCGGGCTTAGTTGAGAGCCTAGCGCGGCCGGGCGGCAATGGCACCGGCTTCATTCAGTTTGAATACAGCCTCAGTGGGAAATGGCTTGAGCTGCTCAAGGAGGTCGCGCCCCAGATCATGCGCGTTGGAATCTTGCGAGAACCTGGCTCCGCGGGGATCGGGCAGTGGGCCATCATCCAGGCCGTGGCAGACTCGTTGGACGTAGAGTTGAAGCCTATTGGACTATCCGATGGTGACGAGATCGAACGCGGCGTCTCAGCAATCGCGAGTTCCGCGAATGGCGGCCTCATCGTGGTGGTTAGTGGGGCATCGTTGATTCACCGCGAATTGATCGTCTCGCTGGCGTCGCGGCATCGATTGCCCGCGGTCTACGCCTATCGGGTCTTCGTCACCAGCGGCGGGTTGATGTTCTATGGGCCTGATATCGCGGGCCAGTACCGACGCGCGGCCGGCTACGTCGATCGCATCCTCAAGGGCGAAAAGCCCGGCGACCTGCCGGTGCAGAGACCGACCAAGTACGAGCTAGTCATCAATCTGAAGGCGGCGAAGGCGCTCGGCTTCGAAATTCCGCCGACGCTGCTCGCGCGCGCCGACGAGGTGATCGAATGAAACGGCGCGAGTTCATTACGCTGCTCGGCGGTGCGGCGGCGGCGTGGCCGCTCGCGGCGCGCGCGCAGCAGCCGGCGATCCCGATCGTCGGATTCGTCAATGCCGGATCATCCGATGCGCCCCTTGCTGCCGCGTTCCGCAAGGGCCTTAACGAATCCGGCTACGTCGAGGGCCAGAATGTAACGGTGGAGTACCACTGGCTAGAGGGCCAATTCGATCGCCTTCCGGCGCTCATGGCTGACGTTGTGCGCCGGCGCGTAGCCGTTATTGTCACGCCAGCCGGCAACTTTGCTGCCGAGGTCGCCAAACGTGCGACCACGACTATCCCGATCGTCTTCGGCGTCGGCGGAGACCCCGTCAAGCTCGGTCTGGTTGCCAGCCTCGCCCGGCCCGGCGGCAACCTGACGGGGATCAATTTTTTCAATGCCGAATTGGTGGCGAAGCGGATGGTACTTCTGCACGAGTTGGTGCCGAAGGCCGTTCGCATTGCCGTGTTGGTCAATCCGGCCAACCCCGCGTCTGCCGAGAGCGCGGTACGAGACATACCAGAAGCTGCCCACGCCCTCGGATTGCAAATTCAGGTCCTCAACGCCAGCACCAGCCGCGAGATTGAGGCGGCCTTCGCCACACTCGTACGCGACCGGGCCGATGCCCTGTTCGTCGCCCCCGACATCTTTTTTGTCACCCGGCGCGTCCAATTGGCGACGCTCGCGGCGCACCACCGGATTCCCGCGGCCTATGCCGGTCGTGAGGTTGTCGAAGTCGGTGGGCTGATGAGCTACGCCACCGATCGTGCGGACATGTTTCGTCAGGTCGGCGCCTACAGCGGTCAAATCCTCAAGGGCGCCAAGCCCGCCGACCTGCCAGTCGTGCAGTCGACCAAATTCGAGTTCGCTATCAACCTGCAAACGGCCAGGGCGCTCGGCCTAGAAGTACCGCCCATGCTGCTCGCGCGCGCCGACGAGGTGATCGAGTGAGGCGCCGCGCGTTCATCACGCTGCTCGGCGGCGCGGCGGCGTGGCCGCTCGCGGCGCGGACGCAGCAGGCCGAGCAGGTGCGCAAGATCGGGCTGCTGGCAGGCGGGGATACTGTCGTCTTCACGGAACCATTTCGAGAGCAACTTCAGAAGCTGGGCTGGACCGACGGATATAACCTACGCATCGACAGGCGAGCCTCGGCCGCAGAGCTTCTTGCTCTGGACCCCGACATACTACTCGCCGAAAGCACACCGTTGGTACAGGAGCTGAAGAGGCACACCCGTACAATTCCCATCGTGTTCATCGGGCTGGGCGACCCTGTCGTCACCGGCGTTGTTGCAAGCCTCGCCCATCCCGGCGCTAATGCCACCGGATTCATGAATCCGGAGCCGTCGATCAGCGCGAAGTGGCTGGAGTTGCTGAAGGAGATCGCGCCGGCGACGAGCCGCGTCATGGTGATGCTCAATGCTGATAACGTGGCAAATCTGAGCCGGCTGCGGGTGATCGAGGCTTCGGCGCCATTGTTCGGCGTGCGGGTCGCCTCAAGCCCGGTACGCGATGCCGGCGAAGTCGAAAGCGCGATCAGCTCCATTGGACGCGAGGTGAATGCTGGCCTCATTGTTGTGCCGGGCCCTCCCCTCGACGGGCTGCGCAAAACGATTTTCGCTCTGGCCGACCGCCACCGGTTGCCGTCGATTTACCCGTATCGCTACCACGCCATGGATGGCGGCCTCATGTCCTACGGCGCGGATCGAGTCGACATGTGGCGACGAGCTGCGTCTTATGTGGACCGCATACTCCGAGGCGAAAAGCCCGGTAACCTCCCGGTGCAAGCACCGACAAAATACGAGCTTATCATCAACCTCAAGACCGCCAAGGCGCTCGGCCTTGAGGTGCCGCCGGCTCTTCTTGCCCGCGCCGACGAGGTGATCGAATAGCGCTGCTTTTTGCTGCGCTGCATATGTCGGCTTGTGGCACCTCGCGACGTTTTGTTGTGACGCATCAATTCGGTCGGTATTGGAGGCATAGCGGACATTCCGCAAGCGTCGAGAACGCACCGACGTGACGCGCTTGACCCGACTCGGACATCGGCCAGTTCGTAATCCCGCACTGCAGCGGCGCCCTGTGGCGTGCTACCATTTGGGGATAGCCAGCACAGGAGGGGACTGGGACCGCCCCGCCTCGATTCAGAACGATTCAGGTCTAACCCAAGGACTTTCCAACCTTCCCTGCGGCAGGCTGAGCGTGCGGCAAACCGAGTGAGTCAGCGGGACAACCCGGCAAGTGGGAGGAAGCCCGATGCTCGACATGAGGCGCCGCGAGTTCATCACCCTTCTCGGCGGCGCAGCGGCGGCGTGGCCGCTTGCGGCGCGGGCGCAGCAGCGGGCGATGCCGGCGGTCGGTTTCCTCGATAGCGTCTCGCTTGAAACACGACGCGAAGCTGTTTTCGCATTTCGCCAAGGCTTGAACGAACTCGGGTATTTCGAGAATCAGAACGTCGCGATCGACTATCGTTGGGCGCAGGGTCAACTCGATCGATTGCCTGGGCTGGCGGCCGACCTTGTCCGGCGCCAGGCGGCAGTGATTGTCGTTAACAATGCTGCCGCCCGGCCGGCTCAGGATGCATCCTCGACGATACCGATCGTATTTGTGAGCGGTGCCGACCCCGTCAGAACAGGCTTAGTGGCCAGTCTCAGGCGGCCCGGGGGCAGAATGACGGGCGTCAGCTATGTCGGTGGAGGTGATTTGGTTGCCAAACGGCTGGGACTGCTGCACGAGTCAGTTCCGAAGGCCGCTGCTATCGCTGCGCTCCTGGATCCAAACTATGTCGAGGTCGAAGTCGAGCTGCAGGAAGCGGAGGCGGCTGCTCGTGCAATCGGGCGAAACATATTGATCGTGAAGGCCGGAAGCGAGCGCGAATTGGATAGGTGCTTTTCGACGATTGTCCAAGCAAGCGCCGGCGCGCTGCTGGTCGGTGGTGGCGGATTCTTCAACAATCAGCGACGACGACTTGTAGCGTTGGCAACGCGCCATGCAATCTTCGCGATCTATAATTTGCGTGAGTTCGTCGAGGCTGGCGGATTAATGAGCTACGGAGGCAGCACGGCGGATGCCTACCGCCGTGCCGGCATTTACGTGGGTCGAATTTTGAAGGGCGCAAACCCAGGTGAGTTGCCTGTCGAGCTACCGACGAAATTCGAGCTTGTCATCAATCTTGCGACCGCGAAAGCACTCGCCTTGGAAATCCCGCCGACACTGCTCGCCCGCGCCGACGAAGTGATCGAATAAGAAAATCTGCTGCAATTGCGAATGTCGCCTTTTGGCACATCGCGTCAATTCGTGACGGTGCAGCAAACTGGTAGCTGTTGGAGTGAAGCGGACAGATCGGTCCAGCCGACATGCGATCGTGGACAGCCCCCCGATAACTCCGGTTATCGGCGCTGATGCATCCGCCGTCATTGCCGGGCTTGACACCGCAAGTCGGG
>CBFGVM010000277.1:0-5898 GCA_965652015.1 uncultured Alphaproteobacteria bacterium | reverse complement strand
TGGTTAGGGCGAGGCGGCAGAGCTTACACTCCGTGCTCTACTCTTTGCCCGCGTGGCCGCCCGAGCAGTCAAACGCTAACCCAAGTCTCATGGCCGTTCCACCGCAGCGTACTAGTCATCCCCGTTTTGCACAGGCTGGGCCGTGATCACACTTGCGCCCTGAGCGATCCTGCGCCGCAGCAAAGCACTGCACGCGCTAGTCCTCAAACTTCAGATTGGCCGCCTTGGCCACGTCGGCGAAGAGCTTGATATCGCCCTCGATTCTCTGGCGGAATTCCTCGCCGGGACCACCGCCGGGGTTGACCGCCATGGCCTTGAGCTTCTCGCGCACGCCTGGGTCGGCCAGCGCGCGGCGCGATTCCGCAGCTAGCTTACTGGCAATGGCGGGCGGCGTGCCGGCTACCACGAATATCCCGCTCCAAAGGCCGATATTCACCTCCGGGTAGCCGGCTTCCGCCATGCTCGGCACGTCCGGAAGCTCCGAGGAGCGCTCCGATCCCGTCACTGCAAGGGCTCGCACCTTGCCGCCTTGCACAAGCGGCATCGTGGGCGGACCGTCCGCGATCGCGAACAACGTGTTGCCGCCGGCGACACTGAGCATCATCTCGTTGCTGCTCTTATAAGGCACGGCCACCGCCGGCATTCCGGTTTTGAGCTTGAACAGCTCGGTGGTGATGGTGAAGGCGGGCGAGGAGCTGGCGTAGTTGGACTTGTCCGGGTTGGCCTTGCCGTAGGCGACCAGATCCTTGACCGACTTGATCGTATCGTTGGCCGGACCGGCGAGGATCAGCGGAAACGACGCGATCATGGTCAGCGGCAGAAAGTCACGGGTCGGATGGTAGGACAATTTTGGATAGATCGCGGCTGCGATGGCCATCTGGCCGCTCGCGGCCACCATGACGGTGTATCCGTCGGCGGGCTGGCTCTTCACGTACTCGACCGCGATGCGACCGCCTGCACCGGGCTTGTTCTCGATGACGACTGGCTGCCCAATGTTCTCCGAGAGCTTCTGCCCGACGAGTCGCGCGAACAGGTCGTTGCCACCGCCAGCGGCAAAGCCGACGACCATCCGGATCGGCCGGTTGGGAAAGTTTGCCGCGCCATCGCCCTGCGCGCCTGCGGCGTGGGCGCACATGGCAGCGAGCGCCGCCAATCCGGCCTTCAGCACGGTGCGCTTGAAACGGGTCATAGCCAATCCTCCGCCGTTAGTTTCGCCATAGCGTTTTCGCAGATCGCGGGCAGCGTCAAGTGTGTACCGACACTGCCCTGGTTTTGCCAACATCCATGCGGCTACCCGCCGCTCTCCAAGTTTGACGACGGCGCAAGACGCGTTCTAGGGTCGCGCGCCTCGCCCCCGGCATACACCGCGCGGCGCGCAAATTGAACGACCGTCCAAGTGGCAACCCGCAACTGCAGCATGGCTTTCTCGACGGCTCAGCAACGTCATCCGAGCAAAGGAGCGAGTGACCTCTTCGGCCACCCGCGCGGGCTGACGTTTCTGTTCGCCACCGAGATGTGGGAGCGTTTCTCCTACTATGGAATGCGCGCGTTGCTCGTCCTCTATATGGTGAAGCTGCTTCTGCTCCCCGGGCATGCGGAGAATGTGATCGGGCTCGCAGCGCTCAAGTCTTTTTTCGAATCCATATTCGGACCGCTCGGTGTGCAGCCCTTTTCCTCGCATATCTACGGGCTCTACACCGGGCTCGTCTATCTCACACCCGTGTTCGGCGGCATGCTCGCCGATCGCCTGCTCGGCCAGCATCGCACGATCGTCCTCGGCGCGGCGATGATGGCAATGGGCCATTTCATGATGGCGTTCGAGCCGTTGTTCCTGCTCGCCTTGACCATGCTCATTTTGGGCAACGGCGCGTTCAAGCCCAACATGTCGGCGCAAGTGGGCGGACTTTATGCACCCGGCGACCAGCGCCGTGACCGGGCGTATTCGATCTTCTATGTCGGCATCAATCTCGGCGCGTTTCTCGCCCCGCTTGTCTGCGGAACGTTGGGCGAGGAGCTGGGCTGGCATTACGGCTTCACTGCCGCCGGCATCGGGATGACCATCGCGCTCGCAGTCTATCTCTACGCGATGCCGCAGCTGCCGCCGGATGAACTGCACAAAGCCAGGGCTGCAGGGATCGAGAATAAGCCGCTCGATCGCAATGAATGGCACGGCATCCTGGCGCTGGTCGCGCTGTTCGTGCCGACGACATTGTTCTGGGCGACCTACGAGCAGCAAGGCAATACGATCGTCCTGTGGGCGGACGACTATACCGACCGCGTGATCAATCTCATCCTCTGGAAGGGCGAAATCCCGATCACCTGGTTCCAGGCGTTCAACCCGTTTTTGATCTTCGCATTCACGCCTTTCATCGTGGGGCTCTGGACTTGGCAGGCCAAACGCGGCAGCGAGCCCTCGACAGTCACCAAGATGGCGATCGGCTGTTTCGGCGTGACGCTTGCCAACTTGATCATGGTCGCCGCCGCCTGGCAGGCGGCAGGCGACGAAGCAAGCTGGCTTTGGCTGCTCGGCTATTTCGTGGTCATCACGATCGGCGAGCTTTACCTGTCGCCGATCGGGCTGTCGCTGGTATCGAAGGTCGCACCGGTGCGTATGGTATCGATGCTGATGGGATTATGGCTGGCGACGAGCTTCGCCGGCAATTTGATCGCCGGCTGGCTGGGCAGTTTTTGGGCCGGCATGGACAAGATGACGTTCTTTCTGATGATCGCCGGCATCGCGCTCGTTGCCGGCGCCGTCATCCTGGCGTTTGACCGGCCGCTCAGAAAAGTGATCCGGGATCACGGATCCGCGTCATGAATTCTCGTTCTGCGCCGCGCGCCTTCGGCCATGTGGAGACGTGGGTTTTCGATCTCGACAACACACTTTATCCACATCACCTCAACCTCTGGCAACAGGTGGACGAACGCATTCGCGACTACATCGCGCGTTACCTCAAAGTCACGCATGAGGAGGCCTTCCGTCTGCAGAAGGATTACTACAAGCGTTACGGCACTTCGATGCGGGGCTTGATGACCGAGCACGGCATGGAGCCGGATGACTTCCTCGATTTCGTCCATCAGATCGATCACTCGCCGCTCACCCCGAACGCGGCGCTAGGGACGGCGATCGAAGACCTGCCGGGCCGCAAGCTGATCTTGACCAACGGCACGCGACGACACGCCGACGCCGTGCTGGCGCGACTCGAGCTCGATCGCCACTTCGATGGGGTGTTCGACATCGTCGCGGCCGAGCTCGAACCTAAGCCCTCGCCGCAAACCTATGACCGGTTTCTCAAGGCGCACGGTATCGATGCCCAGAGGGCGGCGATGTTCGAAGACCTGGCGCGTAATCTTGTGGTGCCGCATGCCCTGGGCATGACCACAGTGCTGGTGGTTCCCGAACATACCCGTGAGGTATTTCGCGAGGGTTGGGAACTTGAAGGCCGGGACGCGCCGCACGTCGATCATGTAACCGACAATCTCGTTGGATTTCTGGAAGGGCTTGCCCGCAGGCGCTAAGGCAAGACAAGACAGCGCCGATCGTACTTGCGGTGTGAACGCGGTGACTTGACTCCTCCCGGCCCTTTCTCGACAACCGCCCACGCAGCCTTTTAGGACTTCGCCGGAGCCACATGTCGCAGGCCGATCTCGCCAAGATCATCGACGAGGCCTTCGAGCAGCGCGAGCACATCGGTCCGGCAACCAAGGGACCGGTGCGCGAGGCCGTTGAGGCCGCGCTCGACCTGCTCGATCGCGGCGCCAAGCGCGTTGCCGAGCGCGAAGCAAACGGTCGTTGGCGGGTCAATCAATGGCTCAAAAAGGCGGTGCTGCTCTCGTTCCGCCTCAATGACATGAGCGTGATTTCCGGCGGGCCCGGTAAAGCGGTGTGGTGGGACAAGGTCTCGTCGAAATTCGAGGGCTGGGACGAGGCGCGCTTCCGCGAGGCGGGCTTGCGCGCGGTGCCGACCTGCGTGGTGCGGCGTTCGGCCTATATTGCCCCTGGCGTGGTGCTGATGCCGAGCTTCGTCAACCTCGGCGCGTACGTCGATTCCGGCACCATGGTCGACACCTGGGCCACCGTCGGCTCCTGCGCACAAATCGGCAGGAATTGTCATATCTCCGGTGGCGCCGGCATCGGCGGCGTCCTTGAGCCTTTGCAGGCGGGCCCCGTCATCGTTGAGGACAACTGTTTCATCGGCGCACGCTCCGAAGTTGCCGAAGGCGTGATCGTGCGCGAGGGTTCGGTTCTTTCAATGGGAGTTTTCATCGGCGCCTCCACTCGGATCGTCGATCGCGAGACTGGGGAGACGTTCCGCGGCGAGGTGCCTGCTTATTCGGTCGTCGTCCCGGGTTCGCTGCCGGGGAAGCCGACCAAGAAAGGTGAGTCGAGCCCGAACCTCTATTGCGCGGTCATCGTCAAGCGCGTCGACGAATCGACCCGCGCAAAGACTTCAATCAACGAGTTGTTGCGGGATTGAGCCGACCGGCATCTCGTCACATAATCTCAATTAGTCCGCACCAGGAGAGGGTCATGACGGCCGAACTTCCCACGGGCACAAGACAGACAATTCAACAACAAGGCGGCTTGTCGAGTGACACACGCGCGATGATGCTGTTCGAAGCCAACAAGAAGACGGCCTTGGTCGCGTACATATTGTGGTTCTTCTTGGGACTTTTCGGTGGTCACAATTTTTATCTCAAACGCACCGGCGTTGCGGTCGCGCAACTCATCCTGACGCTCACCATTGTAGGGATGTTGATCACCGTCGTTTGGGTCCTCGTCGATGCATTCCTGATCCCAGGCTGGGTGAGAAATCAGAATAATCTTCTCGCTGCGCAGCTTGGCGCGTAGGCCATCACCACCAACGTCGTCGGGACAGTACAAACAAGAAGACAACTTCGATCTACCGCCGGGTGCGCTTGGAAATTTGTGTTGCTCACGCCCGCCTACGGCTGCGAATGATCTAGGCGTCCTTGCAGCGGCTGGCGCCAGTTGGTCGAATCAGGGTCAATACAGCCGACGCAAACGAACAAGGGCTCGACCCATGTCAATGACGCAGCTGTTGTTCTCTTTTCGAGGGCGCCTGAACCGGAAGTCCTACTGGATGACCGTGATCGCCACGATGGTGATCATCGTCCTGCTTCTCTTGCTTGTCCTGGTCATGATCCGAGAGCAGAGGTTTGAGGTCGCGGGCTTGACGGTGATGATCCTTATCATCCTCTACATCCCGCTGATCTGGATCGGTCTCGCCATCGGTGCCAAGCGGCTCCACGATCGCGACAAGTCCGCCTGGTGGCTCCTCGTCTTTTACGCGCTGCCGGGAATCTTGAGCACTGCCGGCAACGAGATGGCGGATCTGGGATTCATAATTCTGCATATCATCAGCTTCGGGATTACCGTTTGGGCATTCGTCGAACTCGGTTGCCTGCGCGGGACGCGAGGACCTAACCGGTATGGCCCGGACCCATTGAGCGCGCCGGCTTAGAGAGCGCGCCGCGCGACATGGCATGTACATTGACGCCATCGCATGTCGCCGGGTAAAGCCGCACGATGAGCCCGGCACTCGCTGATCCCACCGCGCTCGCTCGCGATCTCCTGCGCTGCCCGTCGGTGACACCGGTGGAAGCCGGTGCGCTCGGCGTCATCGAAGGTGTGCTGAAAGGAGCGGGCTTTACGGTCCATCGCGTCACCTTCGCCGAGCCCGGCAGCGCGCCGGTCGAAAACCTCTATGCCCGGATCGGCACGGCAAGCCCGCACTTCGCGTTCGCGGGCCACGTCGACGTGGTGCCGCCCGGCGAGCAGGCGAAATGGACCCATCCGCCGTTTGCCGGCGAAATCGCCGATGGCACGCTCTACGGTCGCGGCGCCGTCGATATGAAAGGGGCGATCGCCTGCGC
>CBFGVM010000276.1:0-5910 GCA_965652015.1 uncultured Alphaproteobacteria bacterium | reverse complement strand
CGCGCCTGACGGCCGGCGCCTCTACACCGAGAACGAAGAAGACGGCACCGTCTCGGTCATCGACTTGCCCAAGCGCAAGTTGCTGCGCCAGATCGCGACGCCGCGCCCGCTCGCTGGTATTGCAATCTCCGCCGACGGCCGCACCGTGGTAGCCGTCGACGACGAAGAGCCGACGCTTTTCCTGATCGACACCGAGAGCGAGCGGGTCGTCGACACCGTCCGCCTCGAAGGCGTGCCCGAAGCAGCGCAGATCGCCCGCTACAGCCCGGACTTCAGTCTACTCGGGGTGACCAGCATCAAGAGCGGCACTGTGAGCCTGATCGATCCGTCGTTCCGCTGTCAGACCGCCATCAGGGTCGGCAGCCAGCCGATGGACATGGCGTTCCACGGCGACGAGTTGTTCGTCGCCTGTCAGGGGGACGGATCGGTGCACGTGGTCGACCTCCCGACGAGGTGCCACAAGCGCACTTTCCACGCCGGGGCCGGCTGCGAATCGCTGGGTTTCTTCTGAGCGCCGCCCTCAATGCGCCGGCACGCGCGCCTGCACGCTGTAGAGCGGCGGGGTACCCCTGCTGAAGATCTGCGCGGCGGTCGTTATCGTCGGCGCCTCGGCGGCGAGCCCGAAGAAGAAGGTTGTGTTCTGCATGTCCTGCCCGCCGGCAAGACACAAGGCCTTGGCCAGTTCGAACACGATGACGTCGCCGAATCGATTGGCCGACTTCAAGCCGATCGTGCCGAGCCCGCCGCCGGTGATCACGAACACGTCGGCCAATTGACCGGGCTTGAACGGCAGCCGCAGCGCCGGGCCGAAATTGAGCACCAGCCCGCCGAGGCAATCGGCAGTGCCCGCGGCTTGCGTCAGACTGATGCGATAGATGTAGCCGGCCTTGCCCGCGGCCGGCGTGCCCGGGGCGCCCGGAACCGTGCGCGATTGCAGAAAGGCGGTGTTGGGGGCACTGAGATAGGGCAACGGAATAAAGCCGACGCTGTCATTCACGGTGACGGTGCAGGATGGCGCGAAGACGCAGTTGATGCCGGGCGCCTCGACCTCGGCCACGATGAGCGGCTGAGCCCGTGCCGGGGCCACGCCAAACAGGAGCGCGGCCGCCGCCCCCGCAACCACGCTCAACATGCGCATCTTGTCCTCCTGATCCGGATCCCAGCTCCCGTTCATTCACGGCCACATTGCTGCTATCGTCAAGCTCCCGGGCTGCGTAATAACGCGGGGCTATGCCGTCCTGCGCCGGCGCGCCGGCTTCGGTGATCATGGACGCCTCGCTCGCGGACCTCATCGAGGATTGGCATGACTTCGACCTAATGGTCGGCACGGCGGCCGCGACCCTGGTCGGGCTGATGTTCGTTGCCGCCTCGATCGGCGCGAGCATCTATACCGAGAAGAACCGGGCCGGGATTCAGGCCTTCATCAGCCCGACCGTGGTGCATTTCGCCTCGGTTCTGGTGCTCGCCCTCATCGCCCTCGTCCCCACCCACGAGTGGCTGACACTCGCCGGTCTGCTGGCGCTCGTCGGAGTCGCCGGCGGTCTCTACTCGGCCAACCTCTGGATGCAGCTGTTCGTCCGACGCCGCTTCGACGTGGACATCGTCGACCGTCTGTTCTACGCGGCGCTCCCGTTGCTGGGTTATCTCCTGCTCCTGCTCGCCGCCTTCTTCCTGCTCCGGCAATCGCAAGCAGGCCTCGATCTGCTCGCCGCCGCGCAGATCACCCTTCTTCTCGCCGGCATCCGCAACGCCTGGGACATGATGATGTGGATCGCGATCAGGGTTCCGACAGCGCAGGCCGGCGGCCGCGATGAGACGCAGCGATAGGCCGACTCGCCCTCGCCATCTGTGACCTCGCCCCGCCGAGGTGGTGTTTATCCCACTTCAGACCTCGGCTGTCCTCAGTTCCAACGCAGGACATGTTTTTCGAGCCGCCCCGCAATGCCGAAGATCACGAGTACCACCACGAGGATCAGAAGGATCAGTGCGAACATCAAGGCGGCGTTGTAGGTGCTCTGCGCAAAGGAGAGGAGATAGCCGAGGCCCTGAGTCGCCGCCACGAACTCGCCCACACAGGCGCCGGTGAAGGCAAATCCAACCGCGATCTTGAGATTGCCGAGCACCCAGGACGCGACCGACGGCAGATAGACATGTCGCACGAGCGCCCAGCGGTCGCCGCCCAGCGTGATGACGCGCTCGACCAGCCTGCGGTCCACCTGCCGGATTCCGCTAAACACAGTGAAGAAGATCAGCACGGCCACGAGAATGAAGGAGAGCGCAACCTTGGAGGCCAGTCCGATGCCGAGCCAAATCACGAACAGCGGCGCGAGGATCACGCGCGGGATGGCGTTGAGGAGAGTCATCACCGGCTCGAGCAGCTCCGCGATGAACGGAACGAGCGCCGCCACGACGCCGAGCAGAACGCCGACGGCCAAGCCGAGGACAAGACCGCCGAGCGCAGCGCTGAAGGTCGCTTCGAGATGCGGCCAGATGCGGCCGTCCGAGAATAGATCGATGAGCGCTGCACCAACCCGGCTCGGGCTCGGTGCGTACATCGGGTTGAGCATGTCGGCGCGTGCGGCCGCCTCCCATAGAGCGAGCAGCGCCGCGAATGCGGCAAGCTGGCGCATCCAGGCGTAGCGAGGATCAAGACGCATCATGCGGCCTCCGCGCGATGATCCACCTCGCGGGAGAGGTCGGCCCACAGCCGCTCGTAGAGCGGTGCGAAGGCGGGATGCATGCGCGAGTGGACGGGGTCGCGGGGCCGCGGAATCGGCACCGGGTAATGCTCGGTGATGCGCGCGCGCGGCCCCTGCGACAGCAGATAGACTTCGTCCGAAAGGCTCAGCGCCTCCTCGAGATCATGCGTCACCAGAAGGACGCTGATCTTCTCGCGCTCGACCAGCGCGACCACGTCTTTCACGATACGGGCGCGCACGATCGCGTCGAGCGAGGCGAACGGCTCGTCCATTAGGATGAGCCTCGGCTTCATCGCCAGCACCTGCGCCAGCGCGACACGCTTGCGCTGGCCGCCGCTCAGGCGACGCGGAAACCGATCACCGAAGCCTGCAAGATCCAATCGCTCGAGCCATGCGTCCGCCTCCGCGAGCGCCTTTCGCCGCTCCATGCCGTTGAAAGTCAGACCGAGGGCGACGTTGTCACGCGCCGTCTTCCACGGCAGCAGCGCATCGTCCTGGAAAAGGATTCCCACCTGGGATCGCGCCAGGTTGGTCTCGACCGTACCCGAGAGCGGCTGCTGCAGCCCGATCACGGCACGCAGGAGGCTCGACTTGCCCGAACCCGAAGGCCCGACGAGACTCACGAAACTGCCGTCGCCCACGGCAAGGCTCGCTCCCTCGAGGACCGGCTCCCCGCCATAGGAAATCGTCAGATCATGGACGCGCAGTTTTCAACCTCCGACGATCGACGTGTCGTGCAGCCCGGACATGCTGGTGCCAGGCTTGATGAGGCCGCCGACGATCAGGCTCTGCTCGACGCGCTTGGCCGCATCGAGGTCGATGTTCACCGTTTCGGGATAAAGAGAGTCACGGTGACGCGCGATGATTTCGCCGAGCTCCTTGAGGTCGAGCCCGGTGGTCATCTCCTTGGGGAGAGCCGCACTCAACTGATCGCCGGTCATCGACCGCAGCGCCTTGAGCGCATCCGCCAGTGCCTTGGTCAGCGCGATCATTTCCTGCTTGCGCCGCTCGATCTCCTTGGCGCGGACCGCGACGCCCATGAATTCAAACGAGCCGCCGAGGTGATGCTTGGCGTCTTCGAGGTCCATTGCGTTCACGAGCACGCGCGCGCCTGCGCGCCGCAAAAGGGTGAGAGCCGGCTCCTGCACAACGCCGACGTCGATCTGCCCCTGCCGCAGCGCCTCCAGCAAATTGACGCCCATGGTTGCGAACTTGACCTTCTGTGCGTCGCCGCCGGCTTGCTTCAGCAGATAAAGCGTGAGCGCATGGTCGGCATTCGCCAGCGCGGAGACGCCGACCGTCCTTCCCTCCAGATCCTTGATCGATTGAATCTGGCTTGCGGTCTTGGGAGCGGTGACAACGGCAAACAGCGGCAAGCGTCCGGTGACCGCAAAGCGGCGGATGTCCGCCCCGACATTGGCGTAGGCCTGAACGGCAACGTCGAGCGAGGTGGCACTGTAATCGACGGCGCCGCCGACCAGCGCCTGGATCGCGGCGTTGCCGCCGCGGGTGTAAACCAGCTGCACGTCGAGCCCATGATTTTTGAAGTATCCGGCCGAACGCGCGACTTCGTAAGGCACGCCGCACAGCAGCTGGCTGCAATAGGCAAGCTTGATCTGCGTGCCCTGCGCCTCGGACTCGGTGGCTCGCGCCGCCGGAATGACGCTTGCGACCAGCGCAGCGCCCTTGAACAGCGAACGCCGCGACACGTCGGTCGCGGGCACGCGGGCGGTGCTTTCATCGCAGCAGCTCATGGCAGCCTCCAAAACATTGCCGCGAGGCTTAAGGACCGAAATCCATCCTCGCTTCGCCCATGATCGGCAAGCCCCACGTTATCGCTCGGTCCCGTTCGATTCCCAATCAACTCAACTTCGAGTCGAGGATCGAGTTCCGGCGATCACGCCACAACGCCCTCGGATCGACCTGTCCGCCGCAGGCGCGACCCGACGCCTGTGCGCAGGATATGCCCTCGGTCAAACCGATGTCCAATGCATAACCGGTCGTCCGCAAACCGCGCGCGGCTCCAAATTTCAGCCGCCTGCGGTCGTCGGATCGATCATCCTCTTCACTTCAGTGACCTTTGTCGCGGGAAATCCGCTGACCTCGGCATGCTTGTGGATGATGGCTTCATCCTTGGCCAGGTAGACGCAAAAGGTCTTGTTGTCGGCCACATAACTCTCGACCCATTGGATGTCGGGGCCGAGTTGACGCAAGGCGTCGTTCGATTTTGCGGCGGCGCCGCGCAGTTGTTCGCGCTCGAGCGTCCCGACTTTAGGAATATCCCGTTCGATGATGAACTTGCGCAGTGCCATCGCTAGTCTCCCGATTTCAAGGAAGGATCGCCTCGGAGCGGCGCAGTGAGCCGCCTTAACGCCATGCATGATAGCAGATCAGCAGCAACAAGGCTTGCTGAGAGTGCCCGCTGACGGCACCGCTCAAGCAATCGCGTCTTTCGCGCCAACGTATATACTTCCGCCCCAGCCCTTTCGACCGGATGACTAAGGAGAAGCCCATGTCCGCGCAACCCCGCAAGGTCGTGAATCCCGATATCAAGCCCGAGAACACGCCGGCGCTCGCCTCGCGTTATCTCGACGTGCCCAACATGCCGTGGGAACCGACCAAGTTTCCAGGCATCCAGATCAAGGTGCTCTATTCCGACGAGAGCGGCATGACCACGGCGTTGTTCAAGCTCGATCCGGGCGCCGTCGTGCCGCTGCACGAGCACACGGCGCTCGAGCAGACATTCGTGCTCGAGGGCACGCTCGAGGATCACGAGGGCGTCTGCGGACCGGGTCAGTTCGTCTGGCGGCCGGCCGGCAACAAGCATGAGGCGGTGGCGCCGAACGGCGCGCTCATTCTCGGCTTCTTCCTCAAGCCCAACCGTTTTGCCCACGGGGAGAAGTTCTTTACGGAGAAAGGAACAAAATAAGAGTCGCGTACGATGCACGTCGCTTTCGCTGCTCAGGCTTTCGAACGAGGCGCTCGCTTGATAACATTCAGTCAGAGGAGAGCTGCGTAGGTATTCGGCTGCGCCGAGCATTCCCGTCAGGAGGCGAGATGGCAGACACCAAGTGGACCATCAAGGGACGCGAGTTCGTCAACTGCAACTGCTCCTATGGCTGCCCCTGCCAATTTAACGGATTGCCCACGCATGGTCATTGCCAAGCGGTGGGCGGGTTCGAGATCGAGCGTGGCCACCACGGGTCGACCG
>CBFGVM010000275.1:0-5926 GCA_965652015.1 uncultured Alphaproteobacteria bacterium | reverse complement strand
GCGCACACGCACGAGGTCGAAGAGTGCTTCTTCGTGCTCAAAGGCCATCTCGACGTCTTTGTCGAAGACGACAGCGGCAAGCGCCTCACCACGCGCCTCGGCCCCTGGGAATGCATCTCATGCCCTGCCGGCGTCATCCACGGCTACCAGAACGACAGCCTCGAGCCGGTCTATTTCCAGGTCATGATCGGGCGCGCCAAACCCGAGACGATGGGCTACGCCGACGAGGATCTGTACAAACGGCGAGATGCGCATTTGAAGGCGGTGTGACGCTCGGGGCCCAGTCGATCCGGACGTCATCCGTCCTTGGAGGATTGGCATGCGCGCAATTTTCGCAGCACCTGTGCTCGCCGCCGTCGTCTTCGCCCCGGCGCACGCGCAGGAGCCCTGGCCGCAGCGGCCGGTCACCATCGTCGTGCCGTTCGCGGCCGGCGGATCGGCGGACTTGCTCGCGCGTATCTTGCAGCAGCACCTGCAGGCGAAACTCGCCGTGCCGTTCGTGGTCGAGAATAAATCCGGCGCCGGCGGCAGCATCGGCACCGGTTTTGTGGCGAAGGCGCCGGCCGACGGTTACACGCTGCTCGTGGGCACGGTCAGCTCGATCGCCATCAATGCGTTCCTCTACACGAAGCTCAATTTCGACGTTGCCCGCGACCTGCAGCCGGTCTCGCTGCTGGTGCGGTTTCCCAATCTTCTGTTCGTCAATCCGAAGGTGCCGGCGAAATCGGTGCCCGAGCTGATCGACTACCTCAAGGCGAATAACGGCAAGACCAACTACGGCTCATCAGGCATCGGCACCTCCTCGCATCTCTCATCGGTGATGTTCGAGCTCGCGACCAACACCAAGATGACGCACGTTCCGTTCCGCAGCACCGCCGAGGTCGTCAATAGCATGCTGGGCGGCAACATCGATCTCGCCATCGACAGCATGACGACGGTCTGGCCGTTCGCGGCGGCGGGAAACGTGCGCGCGCTGGCGGTGACCACCCCACAGCGCAGCGCCGCGGCGCCGGATTTGCCGACCATCGGCGAAACCCTCAAGGGCTACGAGGCGACCGCCTGGCAAGGGTTGTTTGCGCCCGCCGGTACGCCGCGGCCGATCCTCGACAAGATCGCCGCGGAAGTGAAACGGGTTTGGGAGCTGCCCGAGGTCATCGCCGCGCTCAAAAACGTCGGCGCCGAGCCGGCGACCTCCTCCCCCGATGAATTCGCCGCCTACACTGCGGCCGAGCGCGTGCGCTGGGGCGGGGTGGTCAAGGCATCGGGCGTAAAGGTCGACTGAGCGTGCGTCGACCTTGCGCGCATGCTTATTCCGCCGCTTCCCGGCGCGCGCCTCCTGGGGAACGATCACGGAAATGGGGCAGGATTTCCTCGGCGATCGCCGCCATGTTGGCGCGCGCCATGTCGTCGGGCAGCGTCCCGAACTGGGTCTTCGTCAGCGAGGTGTTGAAGCCCGCCAGATCCTGATATTCGGCGAGCTTCTCGCGCACGGTATTGGGGCTTCCCACGATCACGACGCCCGCCTTGATCACGTCCTCGATCGACTGCGGTTTGCCCGTGACCTTGGCCGCGCGCACCCGCTTCATTGAAGCAGGATCCGTATAGCCCGGCGGCAGCAGCATTTCGGTCGGCATTTTCAGGAAATAGTTCATGAGCGCTTCGAGGTGCGGCCGCGCCTCGCGCACCGCCTTTTCGTCGGTCTCGGCCACGTAGATCGTGTTCGACCACGCGAGCTGATCGGGCGAGGCCTGGTAGCCCGCCTTGTCGGCCTCCTCGCGATACATCTGAAAGAAGCGCGCCACCGCGGCGATGGGGCTGAGCGTCTGGCAATACGTGTAGCGCATGCGCGCAGCCCAGCGGATGGTCGAGCCGGAGCCTTGCGAGGGAATCCAGATCGGCGGATGCGGCGTCTGGTAGGGCCGCGGCCACGGATTGACGTACCTGAATTGGTAGTGCTTGCCGATATAAGAGAACGGCCCCGGCTCGGTCCACGCCCGCACGATGAGATCGTGCGCCTCGGCGTAACGCTCCTGCGAATGCGCCGGATTGATGCCCATGGCGTGATACTCGGCGCCGATGCCGCGCACGAAGCCTGCGATCAGCCGCCCGCGCGTGAGATTGTCGAGGATCGCGTATTCCTCCGCGACCATCAGCGGGTTGTTGATCAGCGGCAGTGCGCGGCCGAGAACGGCGACCTTGGCGCGCTTGACGCTGCGGGCGAGCGCGCCGGCGAGAACGCCGGGAATGGGCATCATGCCATACGCGGTCTGGTGATGCTCGTTGAGGCACACACCGTCGAAGCCGAGCTTGTCGGCAAGCTCCATCTGGTCGAGATACTCGTGATAGAGCTCGGCGCCCTTTTGCGGCTCGTAGTGCCGGTTCGAGAATGTGACCCAGGCCGTGCCGTTCCTGCCGATCGCATCGAGATCGGCGTGTCGGTAGGGCATGAGATGGAAATTGAAGAACTTCATGCTGCGACCCTCATGGCGCCGATGAAGGCTTCGAACTCGGCGGCGAGCTCGTCTCCCTTCTCCACGTGCGGCAAGTGCCCGCAATCCGCAATGATGACGACCTTCGCGCCCGGGATCAGCCGTTGATAGGCGAATGCGTAGTCCTTGGGAAAAAGGCGGTCGTGATCCCCCCAGATCAGCAGCGTCGGCACTTTGATCCGGTGCAGCCACTTGCGCAGCTGCGGATCGTGATTGCGCGGTTGCCACGAGAGTTTGGCCGTCGTCATCCGATTTTTAAGCGTGGCATCCTCCAGCCCCGGTCGCTCCGAGCTGGCGACGACCGCCTCGGCGAGGTTTTGATCGTAGAAGAGGTCGCGGAGGCGCTGCTCGTCACTGCACAGGAACGTATCCACCTGTTCTACGCCGTCGACGTGGATGCCGGCGGCCCCGATCAACGTCAGGGAGGCCAGGCGAGTCGCATTGCGGATCGCCAGATCCGCGGCGATCCAGCCGCCGAGCGAACTGCCGACGAGGTGAACGCCGCGCAAGTCGAGCTGATCGAGAAAATCGAGATAGAAGTTCGCTAGATCGCCGATGGTATCGAGCCATATCGGCGTATCGGATTCGCCGAAGCCGGGATGCTCGGGCGCGATGACCTCGAACTTTTTTGCGAGCCGCGCCATGCTGGGGAGCCAAATTCCGAAGCCGCCGCCGCCATGGAGAAAGAGCAGCGGGGCCCCTGCTCCACCGCGCATGAGGCGGATGCGGCAATCGCCGATGCCGATGGTTGAGATCGAATGATCACGCATTAAGCCGGTTTCTCACTGTCCACGGATCAGCGTCGGATACGATCATTGCACCCCCTCGAATATCAAGAACATATACACTAGTCTGCTGCCCCATCGATTGCGCCACGCTTAGCCCCGCAAGCGGGGCCTGCATGCGCCCGGAGGAGTTCCAATGTACGCACCAGCCGGCGTCAAAACGAGCACGGATTACCCCATCCCGGAGATGATGAAAGCGTGGGTGCTCGGCGATCCCGGCCAACTTTCATTGCGCGAGAAAGCGGTGCCGGTGCCGAAGAGAGCCGAGGTCCTCGTACGCATCGACGCGGTCGCGATCTGCGCGACCGATCTCGAGATCATCTATCACGGGCCGCCGGCGTCGATCCGCGGCGGCCCGCCGCACAACAAGAACTTCACGCCCGGGCACGAATATATGGGCACCGTGGTGGCGCTCGGGTCCGGCGTCGACGAATACCGGATCGGTCAGCGCGTGACCGTCGAGATCCATGCCGGCTGCGGCCAGTGCAAGCGCTGTCGCGAGGGCATGTACACCGCCTGCCACAACTATGGCCTCAACTACGGCGACGTGGACAAGGGCCACCGCGCCAACGGCTTCACCACGGACGGCGGCTTCTGCGAATACCAGGTCAACAACATCAACACGCTCGTTGCCATCCCCGACACCATGTCGGACGAGGAGGCGACGCTGGTCGTCACCGCCGGCACGGCGATGTACGGGCTTACCGAGCTCGGCGGCCTGGTCGCGGGAGAGAGCGTCGTGGTCACCGGGCCCGGACCGATCGGGCTTCTTGGCGTCGCCGTCGCGAAGGCGCTCGGCGCGCACCCCGTCATCCTCACCGGCACACGCGACAACCGGCTCGCGATCGGCCGCGAGCTCGGCGCCGACAACGTCGTCAACGTGAGGAGCGAGGACGCGGTCGCAGCGGTGCGCCGCCTCAACGGCGGCAAGGGCGTCGATTACGTGCTCGAGTGCTCGGGCGCGCCCAACGCGGTCAACGAGGCGATCCGCATGGTCAACCGCGGCGGCAAAATCTGCCTCGCCGCCTTCCCGCACCAGCAGACGCCGGTCGATATCGCAGAGATCGTGCGCAACAACATCTACATCTACGGCATTCGCGGCGAAGGCAAAAGCGCGACCCACCGCGCCGAAGCGTTCATGCGGGAGAAGCGCTTCGATGCCACCAAGATCCACACCCACACCTTCCCGCTCGACGACCTGCCGACCGCGATCCGCTACGCCAAGGACCGCGTCGAGGATGCCATCAAGGTCGTAGTAAAAGCGCGCGGCGTATCCGCCGCGCACAAGGTAGCGGCGGAATAGTTCTCCGGCGCCGTCGCACTCGATGCCCTTCCCTTTCCTCTTGCAGGAGCGGGTGACGGACCTCGCAGCGGCCGACGGTGCGCCATAAGGAAACGCTGGATTCGTTTGAGGGCCGTTGATGTCGTTAAGCGAGACGAACGCCAAGCCTGAGGCCGCGGAGCGACGCAAGACGGCCGATTTTCGCCCTGACCTCGCGGCCATTCGGACGATGAGCATGGTGCTGCCCGGCGCGCTGCCGCTCGCGGTCAACGGCGTGAGAGTTGCGGCGAGCATTCGTCCGCGCAAATTCGTCATCGAGGGCGGTGACGACACGCCGGTCACGATGCCGCGCACGGCCTTCCAGGTCGTCTATCCCGATTGTTCGGTGATGATCGATTCCGGCTTGGACAAGGCAACCCATGATTCCTTCAGCCCGGACAAGCCCGAGCCGTACTTCGCCGAGCAATTCGCCAAACTCGAGCGGGCGCTTGCCAATGCGCGGCTCATCGTGCTCACGCATCATCATGCCGACCACGTGGCGGGGGTGCTGTGCGCGGCGAATTTCTCCGAGCTCGCGGGCAAAACGGTCATCACCATGGATGTTGCGGATTGCATGATGAATACGCCGCACCGGCCGCACCTCAAGCTCGCGCCCCCGGCGCTCGAAAGGTTCATCGTCCTCGACTATCCGCAATACTATCCGGTTGCCCCGGGCGTGGTTCTGATTCGGTCACCCGGCCATAGCCCCGATTCGCAGATGGTGTTCATCCGCCTGCAATCGGGCAGGGAGATCCTGCACAGCGTCGACTCCGCCTGGATCATGGACAACATCATCCAGAGCAGAGGCAAGGCGGCGCCATGGGTGAAAGAAGACGTGCCGGCGGTGATGGCGCAGCTGCGCTGGCTCAACACCGTCGCGGCGACGGAAAAGAACATCACCATCCTCGTGACCCATGATGACGAATTGTTCGAGCGCCTGACACGCGACGGGACGATCGGAGGAGAACTCGCGATCTAAGCAAAATGGGTCGGAGGTTGACGGCACGACGCTTTAATCCCTAGGCTGCCATGGTGGCTAGCACGCATTTTGCGATATAGTTACGGGGACCGAGAAACCGGGAAACACAACCATGTCAGAGCCTATCTGGAACAAGTTCCTCACCGAACGTGACAAAGCGGTATTCGCGACGTCCGGCTACGGCGCGCGCGGCGGATTCGGCAAGCGCCCCGCGCTCTTGATCATCGACGTGAACTACGCGTTCTGCGACGAGCGCCCCACGCCGATCCTCGAATCGATCAAGCGCTGGCGCAATTCCTGCGGTGAGGATGCCTGGGTTGCCATGCCCTATCTCAAGGCGCTGATCGACAAG
>CBFGVM010000274.1:0-5979 GCA_965652015.1 uncultured Alphaproteobacteria bacterium | reverse complement strand
TGGGCGTTCGTGCTGACGCCGCTGTGGATGCTGCGATATCGGCTGTGGCTGGCATTTACCGGCTACGTCATCGTCGCCGTCGCGCTTCTGGTGGGATTGCGCTTGATCGGCGCATCGGCAACGGTCACGACCATCGCCAGCGTGCTCCTGTCGCTTCTCGTCGGTTTCGAGGCGGCGACGTTGCGTCGCTTTACGCTGTCGCGCCGCGGCTGGAGGAATGTCGGCATCGTCGTCGGCGATGATCTCGAATCGGCGGAACGGCGATTCTTCGATGCATGGGTCGGTAAAGCTTGGGTCGATAGATCGTCCGGCAATGCCGAGCCTCGGGCGTTGTCGCCGGCCGCAGGCGTGCCCGTCTCGCGGCGGACGTCATCGGAAGTCATTGGCCTCTTTCCGCAACCGGGAGCGCCGCGGTGAGCGTCGCGATCATCGACTACGGGTCCGGCAATTTGCATTCGGCGGCGAAAGCCCTCGAGCGCGCCGCGCGTGAGGAAGGGCTGGGGGAGTCGATCGTGGTGACGCGCGACCCGAAAAAGGTCGCCCGCGCCGATCGCGTGGTGCTGCCGGGTGTCGGGGCTTTCGCCGATTGCCGGCGCGGGCTCGATGCCGTCGACGGCATGGTGGAGGCGCTCAACGAGAGCGTGCGCGAGCGCGGCCGTCCCTTCCTCGGCATTTGCGTCGGCATGCAACTCATGGCCGAGCGCGGCCGCGAATACGAGGTGACGCAGGGATTGGGCTGGATCCCCGGCGACGTCGAGCGGATTGCGCCCACCGACGCTGATCTGAAGATCCCGCATATGGGGTGGAACACGCTCGATGCGCGCCGGCCGCATCCGGTGCTCGACGGAATTGCGCTGGGCCCGCAGGGTCTGCACGCGTATTTCGTGCATTCATTCCACCTCAAGCCGACCGTGCGTTCCGACCTCATCGCCGAGGCGGAGTACGGCGGTCCGGTGACCGCCGTCGTCGGCCGCGACACCATGGTGGGCACTCAGTTCCACCCGGAAAAGAGCCAGCGGCTCGGCTTGCGGCTGCTCGCCAACTTCATGAAATGGAAGCCGTGATGCGACGGCTGGTTTGCTCGTTGCGGGCGCGCGTGATGGACGCGCTCCACTGATGGCAAACCGTGCCGGCATGCGCCGGCAGCAAACAACGCCAAACGAGCCCTGTTGTGATTCTTTTCCCCGCCATCGATCTCAAGGACGGCGCTTGCGTGCGGCTCGAGCAGGGCGACATGGCCCGCGCGAGGGTGTTTCACCGCGATCCGGCAGCGCAGGCGCAAGCGTTCGAGGCGCTGGGATTCGAATATCTGCATGTGGTCGATCTCGACGGCGCGTTCGCGGGCAAGCCTGTCAACGTCGGCGCGGTCGAGCGCATCATCGCGGCGACTAAGATGCCCCTGCAGCTCGGCGGCGGCATCCGCAACATCGCTACCATCCAGTCCTGGCTCGACAAGGGCGTCGCTCGCGTCATCATCGGCACCGCCGCGGTGCGCGAGCCGGCACTCGTCACCGAGGCGGCCAGGCTCTATCCGGGCCGCGTCGCGGTCGCGCTCGATGCCCGCGACGGCATGGTGGCCGTCGCGGGATGGGCCGAGGCGTCAGCGCTCAGCGCCCTCGACATCGCGGGACGCTTCGAGGACGCGGGGATTGCGGCCTTGATCTACACCGATATTTCACGCGACGGCATGCTCGCCGGGCTCAACCTCGACGCGACCATCGCGCTCGCGGATGCGGTTCGCATCCCGGTCATCGCGTCGGGGGGGCTTGCCTCGATTGCCGACGTGGCGGCGCTGTTGCAGCCGCGGGCCAGGAAGCTTGCCGGCGCCATTGCCGGCCGCGCGCTCTACGATGGACGGCTCGATCCGGCCGAGGCGCTGCGGCTCATCCGCGCGGCGCGAGCAACCACGTGACGACATGTTCAAGGTTCGCGTCATCCCCTGTCTCGACGTCAAGGACGGCCGCGTCGTCAAAGGCGTGAAATTCCTCGACTTGCGTGACGCCGGCGATCCAGTGGCGGCGGCGATCGCTTATGATTCGGCCGGCGCCGACGAGCTCACCTTCCTCGACATCACCGCCAGTCACGAGAACCGAGATATCATTTTCGACGTGGTGAGGCGCACGGCCGAGGCCTGCTTCATGCCGCTCACCGTCGGCGGCGGCGTGCGTACGATCGAGGATATCCGCAAACTGTTGGCCTCCGGCGCCGACAAGGTTTCAATCAATACCGCAGCGGTCGCCCGGCGCGCGTTCGTCAAGGAGGCGGCGGAAAAATTCGGTGACCAATGCATTGTGGTCGCGATCGACGCCAAGCGCGTGTCGAAGCCGGGCGAGAGCGAGCGCTGGGAAATCTTCACGCACGGCGGCCGCAATCCGACCGGGCTCGATGCGGTCGATTATGCGCGCGAGGTGGCGGCGCTCGGCGCCGGGGAGATCCTGCTCACGTCCATGGACCGCGACGGCACCAAGCAAGGGTTCGACATCGCGCTCACCCGCGCTGTGGCCGACGCGGTACCGGTGCCGGTGATCGCCTCGGGCGGCGTCGGCACGTTGGGGCACCTCGTCGAGGGCATCCGCGACGGCCATGCCTCCGCGGTGCTCGCAGCCTCGATCTTCCATTTCGGCGAGCACACCATCTCCGAGGCCAAGCGATATATGGCGCGTGCCGGCCTGCCGGTGCGGCTCGATCCTTAGCCTGAAGCACGATTTGCGACGGCAGGCGGAGATGATATGCCAAGGCGGAGCAAAGCCGATGTCTAACTTTACCCTCCGCGATCTCGAAAAGCGCGTGCAGGAACGCGCGAAGGCGAGCGCCCATGCGTCCTACACGCGCAGGCTGCTCGACCAGGGCGTCGCGCATTGCGCCAAGAAGCTCGGCGAGGAGGCGATCGAGACCGTGCTGGCGGCCGTCGAGGAGGATCGCGCGCGCTTGATCGCCGAGGCCGCCGACCTCATCTACCATCTGCTGGTCGTGCTCGAGGCGCGGGGGATCACGCTCGCCGACGTGGAGGCAGAGCTCGCCGAACGCACGCGCCAGTCGGGACTGACCGAAAAGGCGGCGCGCAAGCGGGGCTGAGTCTGAACATGGAGCAACGCATCGACGAGCGGCTGTCGCCCTACCGCGTCTTCTCGCGGGCGGAATGGGCCGCCAAGCGCGCCGACACGCCGATGACGCTCAATCCGGACGAGGTCACGCGGCTGCGCTCGCTGCACGACCGCCTCGATATGACCGAGGTTGAGGAGATCTATCTGCCGCTGTCGCGGCTGCTCTCGATGTACGTCGCGGCGACACAGCGCCTGTTCCTGGCGCAGCAGAACTTCCTCGGGACCGAAGACGCCAAGGTGCCTTTCGTCATCGGCGTCGGCGGCTCGGTGGCGGTCGGCAAGTCGACGACGGCGCGCGTGCTGCAAGCGTTGCTGGCGCGCTGGCCCAATGTTCCGAAGGTCGACCTCGTCACCACCGACGGCTTTCTCTATCCGAACGCTATTCTCGAGCGCGAGCATCTGATGGAGAAGAAGGGCTTTCCCGAGAGCTACGACCTGCCGGCGTTGTTGCGCTTTTTGTCCGACATCAAGGCCGGAGGCCGACCCGTGCGCGCGCCGGTCTATTCCCATCTCACCTATGACGTCATGCCAAACCGTTGGATTGAGATCGATCGGCCCGACATCCTCATCGTCGAAGGCCTCAACGTGCTGCAGGCCGGCATCCCGCCGAAGGGCGGCAAGCCGAGCCCCTTCGTATCGGACTTCTTCGATTTTTCGGTCTACCTCGACGCTGACGAGGACATCTTGCAGGGCTGGTACGTGGACCGATTCCTGACGTTGCGCGGCACCGCGTTCCGCGATCCGAAATCATACTTCCACCGCTACGCGACCTTGTCGGACGCGGAGGCGGTCGAAACCGCGACCTCGATCTGGAGGCGCATCAATCTCGTCAATTTGCGCGAGAACATCGTGCCGACGCGCCAGCGCGCCGACCTCATCTTGAAGAAGGTCGAGAGCCACCTCGTCGAAGAAGTCGCGCTGCGGCGCCTGTGACCGGTCGTTCTTTAGCTAGTCGCTGAACGGCTTGAGCAGGGTGTGCGGCGCCGACTGAAGATCCGGATGTCGTCGCAACCGCTCCAGCATGAATTCGACAAAGGCCTTGACGCGCGCCGGTAGGCCTTTGCGGCTGGGATAGTGGAGAAAGATTCCGATTCCGGGTGACAGCCAGTCGGACAAGACGAGCTTCAGCTCGCCGCTGCGCAGCAGCGGCAGGATTCTCGGTAACGGGGCATAGACGAGGCCCTGGCCATGAGTTGCCGCCGTGATCAGCGCGACGAGATCGTTCGCGACGAAGTCGCCGTGAACCGGAGGCGTGACCTGTTCGCCCTTTCGCGTCAGCGTCCACGCCAGCATGCGGCCGTTGGCGCGATGGCGCAGCCGCAGGCAGTTGTGCGATAGCAGATCCAGCGGGGTCTGCGGCGGTAAGTGACGCGCCAGATAGGCAGGCGAGCCGCACACCACGAAACGCAGTTCGGCAATGCGCCGCACCACGACGGCGTCGCCGGGTGCGCGGCCCACTCGGATGCCGACGTCGTAGCCCTGCGCGATCATGTCGCTCACGCTGTCGTCGAGGTGAAGCTCAATGTCGATCTTCGGGTAGCGTGACGTGAACGCGGGAATGAGCGGCAGCACGTAGCTCAGGGCGAACGGCGTGATCGAGGTCACCCGCAGGGTTCCGAAAGCCGAATGCGTGCGCTCACTGACCGCGGCTCGTGCTCCTTCCAGCTCGCGCAGCGGTCCCAGGCATCGCGCATAGAACAGTCGTCCTTCCTCGGTCAGGGCGAGCTTGCGGGTCGATCGCGCCAGCAGACGCACGCCGAGTTCCCGTTCGAGCCGGCTGACGTTCTTGCTCACCGCGACCGGTGAGATGGCGAGGTTGCGCGCCGCCGCCGCGAAGCTGCCGGCCGATGCGGTCTGCACGAAGCTCAGCACGCCGCGGATGCTGCCGTCCCTTCTCATGGCGATCCCAAACTTTGGGCTTGGACTGATTATAGCATCGCGCGACTGGTTAGCGGGCCGGGGCTTGCCGACAATGACCTGCCTTGCCGTGGCTCAGGAGATCTCCCGTGACCGAAGCTCTGTCGCCGACACCGTGGCTCATCGGCGTCGTGACTACCCTGGTGGCATTCTTTGCGCTCGACCTGTGGCGTCTGATTGCCGAGGCCCAATCGCGCGTCGGCGCGCATGATCGCCGCCTGCGGCTCGGCGCCGGTGCTGTGGTCGGCGCACGGGTGGTCCTGGCGCTGTTCGCAACCTTCGTGCCTAGCGTGCGTGATTCGATCACGTCCGTTCCCGGCCTCCCGGCCATCTTGCTCGCCGCACTGGTGGGCGGCGTGGCGGCGCTTGGCTTTGCGCCCACCTTCCGGCGCGCCTTCGGTGCCGTTCCAATGGAATCGATCATGACGCTGTTCTATTGGCGCGCTATATTCGGCGCATGGCTGCTGGCCAGCTTTGCAGCCGGCCGATTGCCTGCCGGCTTCGGGCTTCCCGCTGCCGTCGGCGACATCGCGGTGACGCTGCTGGCCATCGTCATTCTGGCAGTGTGGCCGGCTGCCGGCGGTGTTCCGCGCTGGCCGCTCATGGCCTGGAATGCGGTCGGCTTTTTCGATCTCGTCAGCGTTGCCGTTCTGGCGGCAACCGTGCTGCGTCCGTGGGCCGCACAGCGCGGATTGCCGGGCGCCAATTTCGGCCTGCAGCTCTTCGTCGTCCCGGTATTCCTTGGCTTGCATCTGCATATTTTCGCCAGGCTGTGGCGCGAGATGAAAGCGCAACCTGGGCAGGAGGTTCACCGCGTGATCTAACCGCCAGACCGCTCGGCGTCGTATTTCCTTCGAAGCTCCTCAGCAGCCTTGATCACCGCGTCCGAAATAACGCGCAACGCGTCCTCCTCGGTCACGTCCTTGTTCGCCGCCAGTACGAGCAGGTGCTTCCGGAT
>CBFGVM010000273.1:0-6050 GCA_965652015.1 uncultured Alphaproteobacteria bacterium | reverse complement strand
ATGGCTGCACGTTCGATCAATGGTCATCCGAGGTGCTGGGCCGGCACATCGGGTACTTGCCGCAGGATGTCGAACTCTTGGGCGGCACGGTGGCACAGAACATCGCCCGATTCGAGCCGGACGCGGACCCGCAAGCGATCGTCGCCGCCGCCAAGGCGGCCGGGGTGCATGAACTCATCATCGAATTGCCGGAAGGATACGAAACGCACGTCGGCGAACGCGGCGAAACGCTGTCCGCGGGACAGGCGCAACGAATCGCGCTTGCCCGTGCGCTCTACGGCGATCCCTTCCTCGTCGTCCTCGACGAGCCAAATTCGAACTTGGATGCAGCAGGCGATGAAGCTTTGACAAAGGCCATCCTCAGCGTGCGGGCCCGCGGCGGCATTGTCGTCGTCATCGCACACCGGCCGAGCGCCATCGCCGGCGTCGATCTCCTCTTGGTGCTCAAGCAGGGTCGTCCGCAGGCATTCGGTCCCAAGGATGAGGTTCTGAGCAAGGTCCTACAACGCGATGCCGCGCCCGCGGCGCCGCGCCCGCTCAAGGTGGTATCCGATAAAGGAAGCGCGCCGTCATGACCGTCAAATCCCCTACGCGACGTTCCATGCGCCGGCACCTCCTCGCCGCCGCGGTGGTTGTTTGCATCCTGGTCATCGGGGTGGGCGGCTGGGGGGCCACAGCCGTGATCTCGGGTGCGGTGGTCGCCTCCGGATCTCTCGTCGTTGATTCGAACGTGAAAAAGGTTCAGCACCCGACCGGCGGCATCGTCGGCGAACTTCGCGTGCGCGACGGAGATCACGTGCGCGCCGGTGACGTTGTCGTGCGCCTCGACGAGACCGTCACGCGGGCGAACCTAGCGATCGTCAGCAAGGGGTTGGATGAGCTGATGGCGCGCAAGGCCAGGCTCGAAAGTGAACGCGACGGGTGGGATACGATCACTTTCCCGGCCCAGCTGGTTGCGGGCGTGAGCGATCCCGAGCGTGCCGCGATCGTGGACAGCGAACGCAAGCTGTTCAACCTGCGCAAGACGGCGCGCAACGGCCAGAAGGCGCAGCTCCGAGAGCGCATGGCGCAGCTGCAGGAGGAAATCGCGGGCCTGACCGCGCAGCAGAATTCGAAATCGAAGGAAATTGCGCTGGTCGAGAGAGAACTTGCCGGCGTGCGCGAGCTTTGGAAACAGAATCTTGTCCAGATCGGCCGGTTAACGGCGCTCGAGCGCGAGGCGGCTCGGCTTGACGGCGAACGCGGTCAACTCGTAGCGGCCGGCGCGCAAGCCAAAGGCAAGACGGCCGAGATCGCGCTGCAAATCCTACAAATCGATCAGGAGCTCGCCAGCGAAGTCGCCAAGGAATTGCGCGAAGTGGACGCCAAGATCGGCGAGTTCATCGAGCGCAAGGTGACCGCGGAAGATCAGCTCAAGCGCATCGACCTCCGCGCCCCGCAGGACGGAACCGTCTTTCAACTGTCGGTTCACACCGTCGGCGGCGTGATCACGGCCAGCGATCCGATCATGCTGATCGGGACCGAGGAGGACTATGGTTCCGTGTTTTTCAAAGTCAATCCGCAGGACATTGATCAGCTGCAGCTAAAGCAGAAGGCCATCCTGCGCTTCACCTCGTTTAATGCGCGGACGACGCCGGAGATCGAGGGCGTAGTGACGCGCATTTCCGCCGATATCTCGACCGACCAGCGCACAGGCCAGAGCTATTACACGATTCGCATCTCTCTGCCGCCGGAGCAGGTCCAACGTCTCGGCGATGTCAAGCTCTTGCCCGGCATGCCCGTTGAAGCGTTCGTGCAAACCGGCGAAAGGACGATGCTCTCCTACTTGATGAAACCTCTCCACGATCAATTCGTGCGCGCATTCCGCGAGAAATGATAGAAACTCCGACAAATCAGTTGATACGTGTCGTCCGAAAGGTAATGTCGCCGGCGGGATGATGTATGACGAGCCGTAAGGTCATGAGCACCCTGGCTCGTTGGGCGCGACGCTTCGGTCTGACGCGCGCGATCTGCGTCCTGCTGCTATTCGCGCTCGTTCCGCTGCGCATCCTCGATCCGGCGCCGCTCGAGGAGGTCCGGCTGCGGACCTTCGACTTCTACCAGACCCTGCGTCCGCGGGAGACGGTGTCGCGGCCGGTCGTCATCGTCGACATCGACGAAGCCAGCCTCAAGGAGATCGGGCAGTGGCCGTGGCCGCGCACCATCCTTGCGGACCTCATCACCCGGCTTGCCGAGCTTGGCGTCGTGGCCATCGGTTTCGACGTTATTTTCCCCGAGCCGGACCGCATGTCGCCAAGTATTGCCGCAACGAGCTTCCGCAATCTCGACGACGATACCCGCAACAAGCTGCGCAACCTGCCAAGTAACGATGAGGTTTTCGCGCAAGCGATCCGGCGCGCGCGCGTAGTGGTCGGCCAGGCAGGCTCGGCAACGGCGACGCCGCGTTCGCAGGCCGAGGCCGCCCTGCAGACGGGGTTTGCCGTCAGGGGGCCCGACGCCACCCCCTTTCTCGTGACGTTCGCGGGACTGCTGCGCAACGTGCCGGTGATCGAACAGGCGGCGGCCGGGCGCGGCGTCTTCTCGGTTCGGCCGGAGCGCGACGGGATCGTGCGCCGCGTGCCGCTCGTCATGCGCGCGCAGGGAGCGATGGTGCCGTCGCTCTCATTCGAGCTGCTGCGGGTGGTGACGAATTCCAGCGCGATCCTGGTGCGCACGGATCAGGCGGGCGTGCAGAGCGTGGCCGTTCCCGGTCTGCAAGTGCCCACCGACCAGAATGGCCGATTTTGGGTTCATTTCAACAAGCATGATCCGGCGCGCTACGTTTCCGCCAAGGACGTGCTGCAGGGGCGCGTGCCCCGCGACCGCGTCGAGGGCAAGCTGGTGCTCCTCGGCACGTCCGCGGTCGGTTTGCTCGACATCAAGACGACGCCGGTGTCAGCGGCCATACCCGGCGTCGAGATCCATGCGCAAATCCTCGAAAGTGCGCTGACCAAATCCTCGTTAAGCTATCCGAACTATGCGGTCGGAGTCGAGTTGCTGGCAGCGGTGCTCGTGGGCCTTGCCATCATCATCCTCGCGCCGATGCTGCGCGCCTCGATCGTCATTGCACTCGGCGCGATCATCGCGGCGGCGCTGATCGGCACGTCGTGGTACCTCTACTCGCAATACAATCTGCTGATCGACTTCACCTATCCCTTGATATCGAGCGCGCTCGTCTATCTGGCGCTCGTCTTCATGAACTACGTCAAGGAACAGAAGCAGCGGCAGCAGATTCGCGCCGCCTTCGGCTATTACTTGTCTCCCGCGCTCGTGGAGCAGCTTGCGCGTTCGCCCGACAAGCTCGTGCTCGGCGGCGAGGAGCGCAGGATGACGGTTCTATTCAGCGATGTCCGCGGCTTCACCACGATTTCCGAGTATTACAAGGACGATCCACAAGGCCTGACGCGGCTGATGAACCGGTTTCTGACGCCGCTCACGAACGCCATCATCGAACGCAAGGGGACGATCGACAAATACATCGGCGACGCCATCATGGCGTTCTGGAATGCGCCGATCGATGATCCCGAGCAGGAAATCAACGCGTGTGAAGCGGCATTGGAGATGCTTGCGCGCGCGGACAACCTCAATCAGCAATTCAAGCGCGAGGCGGAGCAGAATGGCGGCAAATACATGCCGCTCAATGTCGGAATCGGGCTGAATACCGGGCCCTGCGTGGTGGGGAACATGGGCTCCGATTTCCGCTTCAACTATTCGGTGCTCGGCGACACGGTCAATGTTGCCTCGAGACTGGAGGCGCGCACGAAGGACTACCGCATTCCCATCGTCATCGGCGCGCAGACCGAACAGCGGGCAGAAGAGAGGTTCGCGACCCTTGAGATCGATCGCATTCAGGTGAAAGGGAAGAGCGAGCCGGAAACGGTTTTCACCGTGGTTGGGCACGCGGAGCTCCGTCAAGACCCCAGTTTCCAAGACTTGCATGAGCTCACCGCCGGGATGTTGCGGTCCTACCGGGAGCAAGATTGGACGCGAGCCCTCGAAGCGATCGAGCGTTGCCGCAAGGCTGGCGAACGCTTCGGCATCGCCGCGCTCTACGATATGTATGCCGAGCGGATCGAAGCGTTCCGCCGCACCCCGCCGCCGCCCGACTGGAACGGTGTTTACGAGGCCGAAAGCAAATAGCCGCCACAAAGGCCCATTAGCGCAAGCTATTGGACCTTTGCTCACTTCAAACTTATGCTGCGCTGGATCGGCATTAACCGTTGAAAGGAATCAGGATGCTCGTCTTTCGCTCTGCAGCCATAACGATGGCGCTGACTCTGTTGCCGGCTCTCGGTTTCGCGCAGGGCGGACGTCCGGTTCCGGCCGAGCATCAGGAGATGGTCGAAAAGAGGGCGAAGGAAAGAGAAAGGATAAACGACTGTCAAAAACAAGCGACGGAACACAAAATCCTGCCACGCGATCGTCCCCAGTTCGTTATCCACTGTCTGGAGGGCGCTGTTGGGCCAGCCCCGTCCTCGGTGGTCGCGCCCGAGTATCAGGATTTTGCCGTGAGACGGGCAAAGGAAAAAGAGAGAGTCGACAATTGCCAAAGGCAGGCCACCGATCAAAAGGTCCTGCCGCGGGATCGTACGCAGTTCGTCATCAGCTGCCTGGAAAAGTAGAGCGGCGGGTCGCTGAACGATGCGGGAGGACGATGCGGCGCCATGTTGGTTCAAAGCAAAAAACAAGATGCGCTAGTCGCGTGGGTTTAGGCGCGAGAGAGGCTGCCCCGGCAGAATGCGCCAGCTCCATTCTCCAGTTGAAAAATTCCAACAGATCTCGCCCTCGCTGAACTCGCCCTTGATCGAGATGCGAAATCGATAACCGAAGAAATGCAGATCGGGCGAGCGGCACGGAAACCTGGCATGGATGATGTCGATCGTGTCGAGGGGCAGATCGCCTTTCAGACGCGCGGTTGCCTCCTCGCGGCTGCAGCCGTTCAAGATCAGAAACGCCAGTAGCGCGGCCGCTGCGCGGCGCATCTTTCCGCTGCCGGCCGAGTGGTCCAGGCTGCACACTTGGCGGAAGCTTTCCCTACCCATGCCGAAGCCGGTCGTCCCCGCGAAATCCGGACCCATGACCCCCGCTGGGATATGGGTCCCCCCTTTCGCGGGGACGACAGTATATGAGTTAATGCGTCGGATTCAGCAGACGCCGGCAGTGCATTGAAAAAGTGCATGGCCGGGACACGGCCCGGCCATGACGGTCGATCAGTCGCTTACTTGCGTCAGGCGTCGAGACGGGTCAAAGCGCACCGGTTGCACAGAACGATCCGCCGCGAAGACGGCAGCGCAATGGCCGCCTGCGCCTCGAGCTGGGTCAACGTGCGCGAGATCGTCTCGATGGTGAGGCCGAGATAATCGGCAATGTCCTGGCGCGACATCGGCACCTCGATCTCCTCGGCCGGGGCGCGCTTGGCCAGGTCGAGCAGGAACGATGCTACGCGCTCTTGCGCGCTCTTGGTGAGCAGCAGCACGCGCTCCTGCATGCGACGCAGTTCACGCGCGGTAAAGGTCCAAAGCCGGCGCGCGACGTCTCCGTCGGCGTTGGCGAGTGACATCAGTGCGCTGCGCTTTACGACGAGGATCGTCGAATCTGCGATAGCCTCTGCCGAAAAATGGTGCTCGTTGTCCATCTCGAGACCGAACACGTCGCCCGGCAAATAGAAGGCTTCGATTCGGCGGCGCCCGTCATTGAGGACCTTGCAGAGGCGCACGGAGCCGCTGATGACCTTGTAGACGTAATCAGCCGGCCGGTTTTCGCCGTAGATCACTTCGTTGCGCGAGAAGGCCACCGGCGCGCCGGTCAGCTTCATCGAGCCGATAAAATCGATCGCGGACGGCGTCGAGCGGGATTGCGGCTGGGGCGGTGGGGCGGCCTTGGGTGCGATATGAGGCCCGGCGGAGGATTGTTGGGTCTGCATCAGCATGGGCACGCCTTCCCGCTATAGTTTCGACGAATACTGATGCGAGCCGCGCCTTACCGAATATTCAGATAATGCCCTTAACGAT
>CBFGVM010000272.1:0-6057 GCA_965652015.1 uncultured Alphaproteobacteria bacterium | reverse complement strand
TGTGGCAGAACGTCCGAGCGCTGAGAATTTTTCTTGTTTCCGCAACCGGTTCTGAGTATAGCGCCTCAAAACAACGATTGCGCAGGCCACGCCTGACGCGGTCACCTTTCGGTGATGAACCATATCGGAGGAAGGGGTGCGCTCGGTGCCGCGTGGCGCCGGGACGGAATCATCGTCGCAAGGTGATCTACGTTCGACTTGTGGCGCGATATGGGACCGGAAGATGTCTGAGGAGGGTTCGTCCAAGGGCGAAATCTTCGTCGTGGACGATGATCCCGCGGTACGCGGGACGCTGTCGCTGATTCTTTGCCGCGATGGCTATGAAGTCGCTTGCTTCCCCGAAGGCGAATCGTTTCTCGCCGCGGCACGGGGGCGAGAGCCGGCCTGCATTCTCCTCGACGTGCACCTTCCCGGGCGGTCAGGACTCGACATTCTCAAGGCTCTGAATGCCGAGGAATATCCGGTGCCCATCCTCATGATCTCGGGCAAGGGCGATATTCCGATGGCGGTCGAAGCCATCAAGCATGGCGCGCTCGATTTCATCGAAAAGCCGTTTCGTCGAAGTACGGTCTCGGGCAGCGTGCAGGCCGCGATCGAGGCGCGCAATCGGCGGGCTAATGACAAGACGCTCAATGGCCTCCCCATCCAGTTTCCCGGTCGCAAATCCTTGACCAAGCGAGAAGGCGAAGTATTGGCCCGTCTCGTAACCGGCGCCTCCAGCAAGGAGGCTGCCGCCCAGTTGGGAATCAGCCCGCGCACGATCGAGATTCATCGTGCGCATATCATGGGGAAGCTGGGCGCCAAAAACGTCGCCGATCTCGTTCGCATCGTCATGAGCGAAAGACACAGCTCATGAGCATTTGGCCGGGTGGTCGCCCGACCGATGGCGAGAAGCTCCTCCTCGCAGCGGTGCAGTCGGCGGACGACGCCATCCTCACGATAGATCTCGATGGCACGATTACCAGTTGGAATGCTGGAGCCGAGGAGCTGTTCGGATACTCCGCGCAGGAGGCGATCGGTTCCCGCATCGGAATCGTCGTTCCCGACGAACGCAAGCAGGAAATGTCGGGCGAATTGGCTCGAATAGCGCGCGGAGAACGAGTTCACCATTACGAGACCGTGCGTGTGGCCAAAGATGGCCGACGAATCATCGTCTCGTTGAGTGTTTCTCCCCTTCGTTCGCCGTCGGGAACCGTCGTGGGCGCGTCCAAGATTGCGCGCGACATTACGGAACGGAAAACGGCCGAGGAGGCTCTGCTGGAGAGCGAAGAGATGGCGCGCGGAATCATCGACACCGCGCTGGACGCGTTTATTCAGATGGACGAAGACGGACATGTCGTCGGTTGGAACCCGCAAGCCGAAGCGCTATTCGGGTGGTCGCGCGACGAGGTGGTCGGAAAGCCGCTCGGGAATCTGCTGGTTCCGCAGCGTCATCGCGCTCGCCACGAGGCAGGGCTCGCGCGTTTTTTGAAAATCGGAGAAAGCGCCATTCTGGGAAAGCGCATCGAAATGGATGCGTTGCGCCGAGATGGGACCGAGATAAAGATCGGACTGAAGGTGACGGCGCTACGCCGCCGCAGCGGATACGTCTTCAATGCATTCGTCCAGGATTTTCCGGAACGGCGCGCGGAAGACGAGCAGCTGCGGATGTCGCAAAAGATGGAGGCGATCGGTCAGCTCACGGGCGGCGTCGCGCATGATTTCAACAACATGCTTACTGTTATTACCGGGACGGTTGATATCCTTGCCGATGGGGTGGCCGGCGATCCGAAGCTCGCTGCGACCGTCAAGCTGATCGACGACGCTGCGACGCGCAGCGTGGAGATGACGCAGCGGCTGCTTGCGTTTGCGCGCAAGCAGCCGCTGCAACCATACAAGACCGATGTCAACACGTTGATCGTCGATGCGGCGAAGCTATTGCGCCAGACGCTGGGGGAGCAAATCGAAATCGAATCAATCCTTCAAGACGATCTCTCCCCGGTCCTGATCGATACCAGTCAGCTCACCACCGCCTTGCTAAACCTGGCGCTGAACGCACGGGATGCGATGCCGTACGGCGGTAAGCTCATGCTCGAGACGTGCGATGCGTATCTCGATGAAGCTTATGCCAGGGCGAACCGCGACGTCCGACCCGGACAGTACGTGATGGTAGCGGTAACCGACACCGGCCGGGGTATCCCTGCGGCGATCCGCGATAAGGTGTTCGAACCGTTCTTTACGACCAAGGGCCAGGGCAAGGGAACGGGCCTCGGGCTAAGTATGGTCTACGGATTCGTCAAGCAGTCGGGAGGACATATCAAGGTTTACAGCGAAGAAGGGCAGGGCACGACGATCAAGATCTACTTGCCGCCGGCGCGGGAGGCAGACCAAGTACTCGGAATCACGCCTGTAGCATCGATCGAGGGCGGACAGGAAACCATCTTGATCGTGGAGGACGATGCCCTTGTCCGGAATTTTGTCACCAGCCAGCTCAACAGCCTCGGCTACACGACGCTGGTGGCGAGCAATGCTGCCGAAGCGCTGGCGCTCATCGAGCAGGGTGCAGCATTGGATCTTTTGTTCACCGACGTGGTCATGCCGGGTGCGATGAACGGGCGTCAGCTCGCCGAGGAGGTGGTGAAGCGCCGACCATCCGTCAAAGTGCTGTTTACGTCCGGCTATACTGAGAACGCCATCTTTCACCATGGCCGGCTCGACCCCGACATCATTCTGCTGCCAAAGCCATACCGGAAATCGGATCTTGCCCGCGTGGTTCGCGTGGCAATCAGCAGCCCGCTTACGCCCTCGTTGAAGCGATTGCTCGAGTGTTCTTGACTTCTTCGTTCTGCGAGAATCTACGCCGCGAGGGCCGGGTCACCGTGGGAGCACCGCGGTCGCCTCGATCTCGAGCCGCGCTTCGGCCTCCACCAGGCGGCTAACCTCGACGACGGCCATCGCCGGAAAATGCCGGCCCATGATCTCGCGATAGGCCGCGCCGAGCGCTTTGAGATCGGCCAAATACTCGTCCATGTCGCGCACGTACCAGGTCAGCCGCACGATATGCCGCGGCGAGGCGCCGCCTTCCGCCAGCACCGCGGCGATGTTCGCGAGCGTCTGTTTCGCCTGCGCGACGAAGCCTTCGGCGAGGCGGCCCTCGCTGTCCTGTCCGATCATGCCGCCGACGAATATCGTTTCGCCGCGCGCGCGGATGCCATAGGCGAAGCCGCGCGGCTGCGGCCACCCGGGCGGCTGCAACACGGTGTTGGGCGCTTCGGACACGATTGCACTTCCCTTCCAGTCATTCGTTCCGGCGATCCACGGCGTTTCAGAGCAACAAGCACAGACGCGGATGACCGCGACAAGCAGACATGACGCGGAGGTGTGTCGGTGCACGCATCATGAAGCGAGTTTATGCGATGCGGCGTCGGCCGCCATGCGACGCAACTCGAAGCGCTGCAGCTTGCCGGTTTGCGTACGCGGCAATTGGGGTACGTACTCGATAGTGCGGGGGTACTTGTAAGGTGCAATCGTCGCCTTGACGTGCTCCTGCAACAACTTGGTCGTCGCCGCATCGCCGCTGTAGCCTGTCCGCAGCACGACATAGGCCTTGACGATCTGGCCGCGCTCCTCGTCGGGCGCTCCCACGACGCCGCATTCGGCGACCGCCGGGTGCTCGAGCAGCGCCGCCTCCACCTCCGGGCCGGCGATGTTGTAGCCCGACGAGACGATCATGTCGTCGGAGCGCGCCTGGTACCAAAAATAGCCGTCCTCATCCATGAGGTAGGTGTCGCCGGTGATGTTCCAGCCATCCTGCACGTACTGGAGCTGGCGTTTGTCGGCGAGATAGCGGCATCCGGTCGGCCCGCGCACGGCGAGGCGGCCGATGCTGTTGGGCGGGAGCTCCTTGCGATCGGCGTCGACCACGCGCGCTTCATAACCGGGCACCGGCTTGCCCGTCGCACCCGGGCGAAGCTCCTCCTCGGGCGAGCCGATGAAAATGTGCAGCATTTCGGTCGCGCCGATGCCGTCGAGGATTTTGATGCCGATGGCAGCGAGCCACGCCTCGAATGTCGCCTTCGGCAAGGGTTCGCCGGCGGAGACACATTTGCGCAGCGAGGACATATCGTTCTCGCGGACCCTGGCCAGCATGGCGCGATAGGCGGTGGGCGCGGTGAACGCGATCGTGGCGCGAAATTTTTCGATCGCGCCGAGCAGATCGTCCGGCGACGCCTTTTCGATGAGGATCGAGGAGGCGCCGACGCGGAGTGGAAACAAGACGAGCCCGCAGAGCCCGAAGGTGAAGGCGAGTGGCGGCGAGCCGATAAAACGGTCCCGTGCCTCGGCGCGCAGCACGTAACGCCCGTAGCTGTCGCAGGTCGCGAGTATGTCGCGGTGGAAATGCATGGTGCCCTTGGGCTCGCCGGTTGTCCCCGAGGTAAACGCGATAAGGCACACGTCGTCACTCGCCGTGTCGCACGGGACGAAGGCCTCATAGCCTGGCGTCGCCATCAGCGTTTCGAGCGCGTCTGCCGCGCCGCTGCCCCAGTAGGCGACGCGCTCGAGATCGGGAGCGAGCGCGCGGGCTTTCTCCATCTCCTCCGCGAGCCGGTGGTCACATAGCGCAAGCCGGATCTTGGCTTTCGCGATGGGGTAGGCGATCTCCTTTGCACGCAAGAGCGGCATGGTCGCGACCACGATCCCGCCGGCTTTGACGACGGCGAGATAAGCCGCAACCATCATCGGATTATTGGGCCCACGCAGCAGCACGCGATGGCCGGGCATCAAGCCGAGCGAGCGCGTGAGCACATTGGCGATGCGATTTACGCGCTCACCGAGTTGCGCGTAGGTCAACGTTTCCGCGGGCGAGATTAGGCAGGGTCGGTCGCCGCCACCCGCCGTGACCCAGCGGTCGAGCAATTCGACGACGCAATTCATCCGATCGGGATATTTCAACTCCGGCAACTCGAACAGGAAATCGGGCCATTGCGCGCGCGGAGGCAGGTTGTCGCGCGCGAAGGTGTCGAGATGCGCGGTCATGGCTGTCGCTCCTCGCCGAACTTCATCATACGCCGCACTCCTCGGGATGTATTCCCGCTCACTCCGCCGCGAGCGCCGATTTTGCCGCCCGGTTCTTCAAGAGCTCGCGCGCGATCACGACCTTCTGCACCTCGGTTGCTCCTTCATAGATTCGCAGGGCGCGGATTTCGCGGTAGAGCTCCTCGACCTTCACGCCTTTCGTAACGCCGAGACCGCCATGGAGTTGCACCGCGCGATCGATCACGCGCTGCGCCGCCTCGGTCGCAAACATTTTCGCCATTGCTGCCTCGCGGGTGACGCGCACAGCGCCTTGGTCCTTCGTCCAGGCGGCGCGATAGACGAGGAGCGCCGATGCGTCGACCTCGCTCGCGCTGTCGGCGATCGCGGCCTGGGTGAGCTGCAGCTCGGCGAGGGGCGCGCCGAACAGCTTCCGGCTCGCCGCGCGCTCCACGGTTTCGTGCAGCGCACGCCGGGCAAAGCCGAGCGCGGCCGCGCCGACGGTCGAGCGAAACACGTCGAGCGTCGCCATCGCGACCTTGAAGCCATCGCCCGGTCCGCCAAGCCGGTTGGCAAGCGCCACGCGCACGCCATCGAACCGCAGCGTGGCCAGCGGATGGGGCGCGATGACCTCGATGCGCTCGGTCACGCTCAGGCCGGGCGCGTCGGCATCAACCACGAACGCGGAGAGGCCTTTGGCGCCGGGGCCTTCGCCGGTGCGCGCGAATACGACGTAGTGATCGGCGATGCCGCCGTTCGAAATCCAGGTTTTGGTGCCGTCGATGCGCAGCTGCGATGCTCCGTCCGCCTTCGCCGTCGCCGCGAGCGCCGCCACGTCGGAGCCCGCCTCCGGCTCCGATAGGGCGAAGGCGGCGATGGCGCGGCCGTCACGAACCGGCGGCAGATAGCGCGCCTTGAGCTCCTGCGAGCCGAACAGCGAGATCGAAGCCGTCCCCAGCCCCTGCATGGCAAAGGCGAAGTCGGAGAGCCCGTCGCGGAACGCCAAAATCTCGCGCGCCAGACAGAGCGTGCGCACGTCGAGCC
>CBFGVM010000271.1:0-6064 GCA_965652015.1 uncultured Alphaproteobacteria bacterium | reverse complement strand
CCAATGTCGGGCTGCGCCAGCAGCGCCGCATAGAGCGACGGGACGGCATAAAAGATGGTCGGGCGATGGCGGCGAAGCGTGGCGAGCACCGCCTGCGGCGTCGGCCGCTCCGACAGCAACACGGTGCTGGCGCCGACCGACATGGGAAATGACACGGCGTTGCCGAGTCCGTAGGAGAAGGAGAGCTTCGCCGCCGAGAACGCGACGTCGTCCTCGCGGATGCCGATAACGCCCTGTCCCATGAGGCGTGCCGTCGCCATCAGGCTGGTATGAACGTGCCGGACCGCCTTGGGGTCGCCCGTCGAGCCGGAGGTATACATCCACAACGCGACTTCGTCCGACATCGTCGGGGCGGTCAACGGTATCGGTTCGACCTTTGCCAGCAGCTCTTCGAAAAAATGCACGTCCGGCAAATCCGCGCGCTGCCGCGCGCTCGCGCCGACCACGATTACGGCGCGCAAATGCGGCAGCCGATCGCGCAGCGACAGCATGGTCGGCGCGAGTGCAGCCGCCACGACGATCGCCGCCGCGCGACTGTCGGCGAACAGATAGGCGTATTGCTCGGGAGTGAGTAGCGTGTTGACGGGGACGGGCACGATGCCCGCCCGCATCGCCCCCCAGAACGCGATCGGATGGTCTACGGTATCGTGCGCCACGAGGACGAGGCGATTTTCCTCGCGCAAGCCCAGCGCCCTCAATGCCGCCGCGAAGCGATACGTGCCTTCCTGCAACTGCGCGTAGGTCAGCGCCCGCTCGGAATCCGTGAATGCGACCTTGTTGCCGAGGCCGCGCGCGACATTGGCATCGACGAAATCGGTGACGGCGTTGTACGGCCGGCGTTGCAAGAACTGTTCAAGCGATGGCGTCATGCGGCGAGGATGGATGCGAACATGGATGCAGCAAGCACATACGAATGTGGCTTAGTTTGAGCAGAACTATAGCGCGGCGAGCATGTTCGTCCCGGAACAATATCGGGAGACAATGCTCATTCGGCCGCGATGGCGGCCGGTATGAACCCCGATGAAACACCCGTTCCTTCGGGCGAAGCGGGCAGCCCTCGTGGCTCATTCCGCGAACAGCCAGGCGCCTTGCCCGAGTTCCTCGGGAAAGATGGCGACCAGGTCTTGCTCGCTGCCCCGCGTTCTGAGTCCCGCGCGCTCCAACATGCCCCTGGTCACCGCCAACGACGCCACGCGGATCGCATAGGCGCCGATGAACGGCAGCGACGGGATGGGGACGTCGGGCAGTGTTCTGGTGAACGCCTCTGCGGTCATGAGCTGCACGCGGCCGCGGTCGAGCTCGATCGTCTGTCCGAGCGGCGACGGCATCGCTTCGCGGCCGGTGAAGCGCGCGAAGCGCCCGGCTGCCTCGTCCACGTCGGCGACCACGATGGTGATACTCGTGAGCGCCACCGCGCCATTGGGATGCGACAGCCAGCGCGGCTGCCACACCATGGCCTCGGTGCGGTGGGTGAGGATTTGGATGCGCCCTTCCGGCATTTGTCCCGGCTCGAGCCGCGCCAGCGTAAAGGCGGCGATCCCGGGCGCCCCGCCGGTGTCGACCGGACGCTGCATGTGGACCAAAGGCTGCATGCGAAATCCGACCGAGGCGAGCCGGCGATGCGCCGCCGCGGCATCTGCCACGGAAAACGCCGCAAGATGGACGCCCCCATGGCGCGCCAGCGCCGCCTCCAGCTCGCGGCCGAGTGGGGTGTCGGCGGTCTTGAAGAGCACTTCGATATAGCCGCGCGAGAACATCGCCGTCACGTTGCCGGTGCCGGTGGGGCGCGGTGTGCCCTCGGGATCGGGAGCCACCTGAATGGAGACCGGTGTCGGGGCAAATCCGGCGCGTGCGAGCGCGCGGCCCGCGGCTTGCGGATCGCGCACGAAATGCGCGACATGGTCGAGGAAGATCTCGTCGAGGATGGGAAGTTGGCGGTCCACCGTTGATCTCGCTCCTGGCCGAGGTGAGGCCAGCACTATTCGTCGCACCTGCCGTGGGTGTCGGCCCGCCGCAGGCGGAAGTATAACAGGCTGGCTGGTGCCGCTGCGCCCGCCCCAACCTTGGCGCAACATCGCACTTTCGGCAAACACGAGGACGACAATGAAGCGGCGCGACCTTCTGGCGCTTGGATTGGCATTCCTCTCCGCAAGAGCGCTGGCGCCCCGTTCTGCGCTCGCTCAGGGGAAATATCCGGAGCGGCCGATCAAGTTGATGGTGGCATTCTCGGCAGGCGGGGTGAACGACGTCGTCGCACGCCAGTGGGCCGAGCGAGTGAAGACACTGCTCGGCACCGTTTACGTCGAGAACCAGGGCGGCGGCACCGGGACCATCGCAACCGGCGAGGTCGCGCGAGCGCCCGGCGACGGCTACACGATCCTGCTCGGTAGCACGAGCACCATGGTGCTCAACCCCATGACCATGGCCAAGGTGCCGTACGATCCCGCCAGTGATTTCGTGCCGATCGCCATCATCGCCGTGTCCACCACGTCCATCGTGGTGCACCCATCCGTGCCTGCGACGACATTGACCGAGCTCACCACGTACGCCAAGGCCAATCCGGGCAAGCTCTCCTATGGCTCGGCCGGCAGCGGCACCATGAGCAATCTCTCCGGCGAACTGTTCAAGCAGCTCACCGGACTGAACGATCTCGTGCACATTCCGTACAAGGGCGCGGGGCCGGGAATCAGCGATCTGCTCAGCGGGCACATTCCGATGATGACTCCGAACGTGACCGGGCAGCTGCTCGAATTCCATCGCACCGGCAAGATCCGCATTTTGGCGGTGAACGCGGCGCATCGGTTGGCGGCGGCGCCCGAGATTCCGACGGCCATCGAGCAAGGGGTGCCGGGCATGATCGGACTCTTGTTTCTGGGCTTGTTCGCGCCCGCCGCCACGCCGAGAGCGATCGTCGACCGCATCGCCGAGGCTACCCGTGCCGCAATGGCAGACGTGGAGTTTCAAAAGGTGCTGACCGCGTCCGGCCTCGAGGCCATTCCCGACTCGAACTCCGATAAGGCCAAGCAATTCATAGACGAGGAAATCGCGCGCTGGGGCCCAGTGGTGAAAGCAGCAGGATTCAAGGTGGAGTGAGCGGGGCAGGGGCCGACAGTCATTCGACTGTGGTCCCGCCGAGACGCTCATGCGCAAGTCCGTGTAGCAGCGCCCGGTCGATCTTGTTGGTGGCCGCGAGCGGCAATTCATCCACGAACCAGACGAAGCGCGGGTGCGCGTAAGCGGGCGCGTTGGCGAGCGCGAAACGCTTGATCTCGTCCGCGCTCGGGCTGCGTCCAGGCTTCGAGACCACGAAGGCGACGGGTTTTTGCCCCTTGATGTCGTCGTCGATGGGCACGACAGCGGCCTGCGCGACATCGGGATGACGCTCCAGCATGCGCTCAACGTCGCTTGGATAAATGTTCTCGCCGCCCGAGACGAACATGTCGTCGCTGCGGCCGACGAAATAATGAAACCCGTCGGCGTCGCGGCGGAAGACGTCACCGGTGACGTAGAATCCGTCGGCGGTGAACGGCGGCTTGACGTCCGGCCGATTGTGATAGCCGTTCATGAGTGCCGGGCATTTCATTTCCAGCACGCCCTGCTGCGTGCCGCGGTTGTCGGCGTCGACCAGCCGCAGCTCGACCTGCGGATGCGGATAGCCGACCGACATGTCCGGCTGCGGCAGGCCGCGGGGATGGGGGCCGAACACGACAGGACCGGCCTCGGTCGTGCCGTAGGCGTTGGTGACCGACACGCGTGGCAAGGCCCGGCGGATCGCTTCCATGAGGCTTTGGCTGACCGGCGCCGAGCCCATGCGGATGAACTCGACGCTCGACAGATCGGTGCGCGCGAGCAGCTCCTTCTCGCGCAGCATCATGGCGATCATCGGCGGTACCGCGGTGAGCCAAGTGCAACGGTAGCGTCCGATCGCATCGATATAGGCTGGAGCAGCGAACTGCGGCAGCAGCACGATGGTCGCGTGCGCGGCGCAGGCGAGCTTGGCGAGCGCCAGCGCGTTCATATGATAGAGCGGCGCGGCGATGAGATAGCGGTGGCGGGCGAGGTCCTCCGTCAGGCGCGCCTGCACCACCCAGATGTGGCTCTGGTGTGAGAGGACGACGCCCTTCGGCATTCCCGTCGATCCCGACGTGTAGAGAAACATCGCGGGTTCGCGCGCACGCGGCACGACGGCATCGAAGGCGCCGGCTTCGAGGAAGCGATCGAAACCGCGCTCCCGGTCTTCACCAAAATGCACGGCGGGTATGTCCGTCGGACAGTCTTGCGCGCGCAACCTATCGCAGAAGGCGAGCTTGGCGTCGGCGTCGCGCAGGATGAAATGAATGGTCGAGCGGGGAAACTTGAAGCTCACCGGCACTGCGACGAGACCGGCCCGCATGATGCCGTAATAGGTGGCGAGATATTCCGCCCGATTGGCGGAGAGGATGGCCACGCGATCGCCGCGCGCGAGACCGCGGCTGCAAAGCGCGCGAGCGACGCCATTGGCCATGGCGTCGAGGTGGGCATAGCTGATCTCGCGCGCGACCTCGCCGCCGAGATCGACGACCGCAATCTTGCTGAGATCGCGGTCGCGTCGGATGAGATCGCCGAGGTTGGTGAATGAAGTCATGCGAACAGACTTGGCATCTGTATCATGTTGCTGCGAGGCATGGAGCGGCGGTTGCCAATCGGCAGCGCTTGTGGCTCAAGCGACCATCACCCTTTCGGCGGGGCGGTGAGATAGGTGCCGCGGCCGCTGGCGAGGAGCTTGCCCTGCGCGTCGAACACCTGCGCCTCCGAGGTCGAGAACTGGCCGCCCATGCGCACCACCTTGCCGCGGATGGTGAGGTCCCCGGGCATGGCCACGGCATGATAGTCGACGTGCAGACTGATGGTCGGCACGCCGCGGCCGTTCTTCTTGACCATGGCCCAGTCGGCGCCGAGATCGACCAGCGTGGCGAGAATACCGCCGTGGGTGTAGCGCCGATCGGGATTGACCACCCATTCTTCTCGCCACGTCGCCTGCAGTTCAATGCCGTCGTCGTGGAGCGCGATGACTTTGAGGCCCAGCCACTGATGGTAAGGGCCGCGGGTGACGAGCGCCTGCACGCGCTCCAAGGTGAGCTCTTCACTCATGGCGTCACCACGACCTTGCCGATGACCTCGCGGTCCTGGATCAGGCGCAGTCCCTCGCGCGCCTCATCGAGCGGCAGCACCTTGTCGACCACGGGACGCATCTTGCCTTCCGCGATGAGCTTCATCAGGGCGCGCAAATCGTCATCATAGAAACTGTTCGAACCGATGATCTTGAGCTCGAAGCTCCACACGTAACGCAAATCTTCCTTCGGATCGTAGCCGGCGGTCGCGCCACACACCAGAAGCTTGCCGCCGCGCTTGAGGCAGCGCAGCGAAGGGTGCCAGGTATCGCCACCGGTGAAGTTGATCACCACGTCGACACCGCCTTCGTAGCTGCGCCGCTGCGGTTTGCCGTAGCGCTCGATCGCCCATTTCGAGAAATCGACTTCTCGGACGTTGATGACCTCGTCGGCGCCGAGCGCCTTGAGCTTTTGCATCTTTTCTTCGCTCGAGGTGCACGCGATCACATCGGCCCCGAGATGCTTGGCGAGAATAATGCAACCAGTGCCGACGCCGCCGCTGGCGCCGAGAACGAGCACGTGATCGCCTTTTTTGACGGTTTCGTGGGTGATCAGCATGCGGTGGGCCGTGCCGTAAGCGACCGGCAGGGCGGCCGCTTCGTCGAAGCTGACGCCCGCCGGCATGGCGATGAGCTGGTCGGCAGCAACCAGACAGTATTCCGCCATGCCGCCGTCGAGCATTTCGCCCATCAGACCTTTCGCCTTGTTGAGCGGATTGACCAGCACGCGCTCGCCGACGGTCCAGCCCGTCACGCCGGCGCCGATCTCGACGATCTCGCCCGCCATGTCGAGGCCGAGCACGACCGGCAGCGGCACTTTGATTCCGGGCATGCCGCGCACCGTGAACACGTCGTGATAGTTGAACGAGGATGCCCGCACACGGATCACCACGTGGCCCGCAACGGCTGCGGGGA
>CBFGVM010000270.1:0-6077 GCA_965652015.1 uncultured Alphaproteobacteria bacterium | reverse complement strand
TGTCCTCTTTTGCACTCCTTGTGGGGGCTAAGCGGACATCGATCAGTGTCGTCGATTTATGACTACGCGCCCTAGTCTGCGCGCCTTCAATTGCGGTGCTCACGCGGCCGCGCTCATCGATGAGCGGAAAGCCCAGCGCGTGAAATAGACTTCGACATAGGCGAAGACGGCGTACATCGCGATACCTTCGACCGCGAGACCGATGAGGCAGGCGAATACCAGCGGCATCTGGAAGTTCGAACCCGCCTGCACCATGAGGTGGCCGAGCCCGGCATTGGCGCCGATCGTTTCCGACATGACCGCGCCCACGAAAGCGAGCGTGATCGCGATCTTGAGAGAACCGAACAGATAGGGCTGCGTGCGCGGGATCCCGACTTTGAGCATGATGTCGAGCTTCTTGGCGCCGAGGGCGCGCAGCACGTCCTCGAGCTCCGGCTCCATCGTGGCGAGGCCGGTCGCCACGTTCACCACGATCGGGAAAAATGAAATCAGAAAAGCGGTGAGCACCGCCGGCACCACGCCGATGCCGAACCAGATGATCAGGATCGGCACCACCGCCACCTTCGGGATCGAGTTGAAGCCGATCATCACCGGGTAGAGGCCGCGATAGATCGTGCGCGACCAGCCGACGATGATGCCGAGCACAATGCCGAACGCGACCGCAAGGGCAAAGCCGGCGAGCGTCGTCCACAGCGTGACGAAGGAATTCTTGGCGAGCGGGAGCCAGTACTGGCCGATGGCTTGAAAGATCTGCGACGGCGCGGGCAGCACGAAGGTGTCGATCTTGAAGATGCGGCAGGCGAGCTCCCACAGCACGAACATGCCGATGGTGAAGAGCCACGGCGAAAGCCGTTCCAGCGTCGTATTCATGCCTTCCTTACCTCGGCGATCTTGGCCCGCAGCTCGTGCACGATATCGGTGAAGCGCGGCTCGAAACAGATATCGAGGTCGCGCGGCCGCGGCAGGGCGACGTTCTTGGTCATGACAATGTGCCCGGGTCGCGCGCTCATGACGTGGATGGTGTCGGCAAGGAACGTTGCTTCGCGCAAATCGTGCGTGACCAGGATCACGGTGAAGCCGAGCTTCTGCCAGAGGTCGCGCAGCACGCACCACAGTTCTTCGCGCGTGAAGGCATCGAGCGCGGCGAATGGTTCGTCGAGCATCAACAGCGCGGGCTGATGGATCAGCGCGCGGCACAGCGAGACGCGCTGCTGCATGCCGCCCGACAATTCCCAGGGGAAACGCTCGCCGAAACCCTCGAGCCCGACGGTCCTGAGCAGTGCCTCGGCTTCGCGGCGATAGTGCTCCTTCTCGCGTCGAAATTTGCGGCGATGCGGCTCCACGATCTCGAGCGGGAGCAACACGTTGTTGATGACCTTGCGCCAGGGCAGGAGGTTCGGGTTCTGGAACGCCATGCCGGCGATCTTGACCGGCCCGCGCACCTTATCGCCGAAAATGACGATCTCGCCGGAATCGGGGCGAATGAGACCGGTCACGAGCTTCATCAAGGACGACTTGCCGCAACCGGAAGGACCTACGACGGCGGCAAAGTCGCCGCGGCGGACGGTGAGGCTCGTCTCCTTGAGAGCAAGAACGCCGCCGGCGCCGCGGCCATAGGTCAGCGTGACGTTGCCGATGTCGACGGAGCCGGTCATGCAACCTCTCCGGTGGCATCGCCCGCGCAGGCGGGCGATCCAGTATTCACGATCTTGCCTCGCCCACGATCGGGATTACTGGATGACCCGCTTTCGCGGGGCATGACAACCAGAGAAATTCGCGCGGCAGCTCACAACTTCCGCTCGGAGGCCGGCGGCAGATATTCGCTGGTGAAGATGTCCTGGGCCGTCGGCCGGCTCTTGAATTCATAAGTCAGCCCGATCTGGTCGATCGATTTGGCGAGCCGCGCCATGTCCACGCCGCCGAAGCCGTTGGCCTTCACCCACGGCGTCACGAAATTGTCGCGCAGCGACATTTTGAGCCGATCGAGCTCGATCTTCGCATCAGCCGTCTCGTTGCGCGACATCACCGATTTGATCGCCGTATCCGGATCCTTGATGGTATCGAGCACACCCTTGATGGTCCCGCGCACGAAACCCGCAACCACCTTCGGATTGGCTTTGGCGTAATCCGGATTGACCATGATGGCATTGCCGTAGAGCACGAGACCATAGTCCGCCATCAGCATCGTCCTGATGTCTTCCGGCTTCAGTCCCTTCTGCAGCAGGTTGTAATACATCGAGAAGGAAAAGCCGGTGATGGCGTCGACCTTACCCTCGGCGAGCATCGGCTCGCGCACGGGGAAGCCCACGTTCTCGATTTTGACCTTGGACTCGTCGATGCCGTTTTCCTTCACGAAGGCCTTCCACTGCGCGAACGCACCGTCCGCTGCCGGCGCGCCCAGCACGCGGCCTTCGAGATCCTTCGGCTTCGCGATGCCGGTCTTGGCGATGGTGCCGATCGCGAATGCCGGCTTGTCGTAGATCATCAGCACCGCTTGGACTTTTTTGTCCGGGTTCTGGTCGCGGAATTTCACCAGCGAGTTGAGGTCGAAAAACCCGATCGGATAGGTGCCGGCGGCGATGCGGGCGATGCCGGCGACCGAGCCGGGACCGGAATCGATGGTGACGTTGAGGCCTTCGGCCTTGTAGTAGCCTTTGTCGATGGCGACGAAGTAGGGGGCCGACGGCCCCTCGAACTTCCAGTCGAGCGCAAACTTCACATCGGTCTGCGCGCCAACAGGGCTCGCCGCGAGCGCCGTTGCTGCCGCTCCCGCGAGCATCCCCAAAAGCCTGATCCTGTTCATGTTGCAGCTCCCTCTGGCGCCCGCCAACCGGCGCCGTGCGTTATCTCAGCAATCGTCGTGCCAGCCCGAAGGCTTGGGGACAATCGGCGACGCCACGCTGTTGCCGCCAGACTAGGCATTTTGCTCGCCTTTGCCTATTCCCAAGTCAGGGGCTGAGTGAATCGTCAACTGCCGCGATAGGTGGAGTAGCTCCACGGCGTCACCAGCAGCGGCACGTGGTAGTGGCCTTCCGGTTCCGCGATCGCGAATCGGACCGGCACCACGTCGAGGAATGGCGGATCGTCCTGTTGCACGCCCATTCGTCCGAAATAATCGCCGACGTGGAAACGCAGTTCGTAACACCCGATCGGCAACGGCTGGCCCCCGATCAGCGGCGCGTCGGTGCGCCCGTCATGGTTGCTGGTGGCGCGCGCGATGATGCGCGGCTCGCCATTGGCGGATAATTCGACAAGCTCGATCGCCACGCCAGCCGCCGGACGTCCGGAATGGGTGTCGAGCACATGGGTGGAGAGCCCCCCGTGCACCTCGAGACGATCGGCGGCCTCGAGCCGCTGGTCGAGGCGAAGCGCCGCAATACGGAAGATCTCACCGAGCGCTGTTTCGGTTTCGTCCGCCTGGCTATTTTGCAGACGGCGCTCGAACTGCTGCAGGATCGAGTCCTTGGTGTGCCGGCGCGCGCAGATGATGAACGGCATGTCGAACTTCTCGCGATACGCGCTGTTGAGGCGATGAAACTGCGCGAATTCCGCGTCCGACAGGCGATCGAGGCCGGCGCTCGCCTGTTCCGCCTTGGAATCTGCCGTCGTCGCGCCTGCGCGTGCGGCTTTGCCGGCGAGATCGGGGTGGCCCTTGATCAATGCGAGTTGCCGATCCGCCGGCGCGGCGCGCACCGCCGCCATCATCGCGGCGTGGAGCGCAGCGATCGTGGCGAACGGCCGCTGCCTCGAGACGGCTTGCACCACCCATGGCGCGTGCTCGTACACATCGCCGAGCGCGGTTAGGAAGCCGGCCTCGTCGGCCGCATTGAGGCTCGTGAGCGAAATCTTCGCCATCTTGCACTAGCGGATCGCTGGCGCGGCGGAGGCAAGCGCGCGATGCTCGCGATGCCAGTGCCGTGCGATGTCCAGTCGCGTCGCAAGCCACACCTGCTCGCGCGCGGCGGCGTAATCGAGAAAACGTGCGAGCGCGGCTGCGCGTCCGGGGCGCCCGACCAGCCGGCAGTGCAGTCCGATGGACATCATTTTCGGCATCTGCTCGCCTTCGGCGTAGAGCGCGTCGAATGCGTCCTTGAGATAGGTGAAAAAGTCATCGCCGGTGCCGAAACCCTGTGCGTTGATGAAACGCATGTCGTTGGCGTCGAGCGTGTAGGGAATGATGAGATGTGGTCCTTTCGGTCCGCTCACCCAATACGGCAAATCGTCGGCGTAGGAATCCGAGGAATAAAGAAAGCCGCCGTCGTCGAGCACGGCCTTCAAGGTGTTGACCGAATTGCGGCCGGTATACCAGCCGAGCGGGCGCTCACCCGTCGCCTCCGTATGGATGCGAATCGCCTCGGCCAGGTGCGCGCGCTCCTCATCCTCCGGCGCGTCCCTGTAGTCGATCCATTTGAGGCCGTGGCTTGCGATCTCCCAGCGCGCTTCGCGCATCGCCGCGACCGCCTCGAGCGAGCGCGCGAGCGCGGTCGCAACGCCGAACACGGTCACCGGTACCTGTCGCTGCGTGAACAGACGCCACAGCCGCCAAAAGCCCGCGCGCGAGCCGTATTCGTACATCGATTCCACGTTCATATGGCGCGCGCCCGGCCACGGTTGGGCGCCGAGCACGTCGGATAAAAACGCTTCTGACGTTGCGTCGCCGTGCAGGATGCTGCGCTCTCCGCCCTCCTCGTAATTGACCACGAACTGAAGGGCGATACGCGCGCCGCCCGGCCAGCGCGGGTCGGGAGGGTTGCGGCCGTAGCCGGCGAGATCGCGGGGATATTGGGAGAAATCGGCCCGGGCCATGGAGCCGTCATATACAAGTTTGGGCACGCTCTGTCTTGCGCTGAGAAAACGCGGCCACGAGGCGCGCAACGCCGAGATGGTGCGATTACATCTTGGGACCGCGCCGCCCGTTCGGCGGCGGCGACAATGCTGCGCCCCGAGGCGCGGCGGCGTCCTCGAGCTCGACGATCAGCGTGGGAGCGATCCGGTTCCAGATGTGGTCGAAGATGCGTTTCCAGCTCTCGCAATAGACGCTCGGATTGTCGAATTTGCGCTCAGACGACCACCGTTGTGCGAGATGACCGCCTCCGCACGCATCCAGATACTCGCATTGCAGGCAGGTATCGCACAGCCGGGTGCTGGCCTCGAAGGCGCTGCGCCAGCGCGGATCGGCCTGCACATCCTGCAGCGTGTTCGTGCACACGTTCGAATTCGAGGCGGTGCTGCCGTTGCCGGCAATGCGCAGCACGTCGAGTGGCTCCAGCGAGCCGTCCGTCATGAGCGTCACGGTATCGATGGGGCCGAAGCCGATCGTGTCGGAAACCGAAAGGTTCCCCACGAGGCCCTGCACCATCGCATCGAGCGTGCTGATGCGAACGCCCTGGGCGGCGTATTTGTCCAACCAAACGTCGAACAGCTTGATGTAGTAGTCGGCGATGGGGGGTGGATTGTCGGCATGCGTCGCATCGGGCGGGAGGATATCGAATTGCCCGATGCCGAGGTCCTCGACCACGTATGACAGCACGCGTTCGGGGTCGGTCGATGGATTGCACACCGATATCAGCCCCGGCTCGATGCCCGCCGCCCGCAGGCAAGCGAGGCCGCGCAGCGTATCGGCATGCGTGCCGCGGCCGTTGAAATCGACGCGATGCCTATCATGGATGTCCGGCGGGCCGTCCACGCTGACGCTCACCGCCACGTCATAGGCGTTGAAGATGCCGGTCCACTCCTCGTCGATGAGGATCGCATTGGTGGTGACGCCGCGCTCGATCCGGCAGCCGGTGCGCTCCTCGATCCCGTTGAGCTTTTCCTGCAGCGCGACGAAGCGGTGCTTCGGGAACAGCAGCGGCTCTCCGCCGTGAAAGACCAGCAAGAACCGGTCGAGCGCGAATCTGCGGATGTGCTCCTCGAGCCGGCGGCAAAACGCCTCCTCCGACTCGGCGCTGAGCACGGCGGGCTTCTTGTAGACGTCGGCGTCGCGAAACCAGTAGCAATAGGTACAGTTGATGTTACAGCGGGACGCGAGCTTCACCAGGACGAAGGTGAAGACAGGCACGTCGCCGCTATGGGAG
>CBFGVM010000269.1:0-6078 GCA_965652015.1 uncultured Alphaproteobacteria bacterium | reverse complement strand
ACGGAACCCGACGTCGTGCTGCTCGACGAGCCGTTCGCGGCACTCGATTCACAGACGCGGCTCGCGCTGTCCGACGAGGTTGCGGTGATCCTGCGGCGCGAGAAGAAGACCGCGATTCTCGTCACCCACGACATCGGGGAAGCGGTGAGCATGGCCGAGCGGGTGATCGTGCTCTCGCGCCGGCCCGGACAGGTGAAGTCCGACCATGCGATCCGCTTTGCGGCGGTGGATGGGGGACGCCCGACGCCTCTGGCGGCGCGCAACGCCCCCGAGTTCAACGCCTATTTCAACACGCTGTGGCAGGAGCTCGAAGTCCATGTCGAAGGCTGACGCACTCAGGGTTGCCGCGCCGAGCCCGCAATATCTCGCCTGGCTCGCCCGCGAGCGGCGGGGCCATCTCGTCGTGCGCGTCACACAGCTTGCCGTCCTCATCGTTTTTCTGGTGCTGTGGGAGGTGCTGCCGAAGGCGCTCATCGTCAATCCGGTGCTGACGAGTTATCCCTCCGCGCTGTGGCCGACCTTCGTCGAGCTGCTCAAATCGACCCCACAGCAGGCGAGCATCCTCAGCCACACCTGGGCGACGGTGCTGGCGACGGTGCTCGGATTCACCGGCGCGATGGTGCTCGGCACCGCGGTCGCTGCCGCGCTGTGGTGGTGGAACACACTTTATAGGGTGCTCGATCCCTATCTCGTCGTCGCCAACGCCATGCCGAAGACCGCGTTCGTGCCGATCTTCTACATTTGGCTCGGCGCCACGCTGTCGATCTACGGCATGTCGCTCGCGATCTCCGTCTTCATCACCATCCTGATGATCTATTCCGGCTTCCAGGGTATCGACCCGAACAAGATCAAGCTGGCGCAGACGTTCGGCGCGACCAAAGGGCAGATTCTGCGGAAAGTGGTGCTGCCCGGCAGCGTGCCGACGCTGCTTGCCGTGCTCAAGGTGAATGCGGGGCTGTCGCTCGTAGGCGTGGTCGTGGGCGAGTTCCAGTCGGCCAATCTGGGGCTGGGCTATCTCATCCAGTACGGCGCCCAGATTTTCAAGATGAACATCGTGATGACCGGGATCACCATCCTGGCCATCGTGTCGTCTCTAATGTATCTCGCGATTTCGTGGCTGGAGACCGCCATCATGCGGCGCCGCTAGATGCGTGCATGCGCGAATGTACGGAAAAAGAAACCCCGCCGAACGGGGCCACCCGTCGGCGGGGTTAGTTCAATCCGCTGGCTTAGTCCCAGCGGTCGACTGCCGGACTTGATTCGTCCGAGCGTTTTGACAGTAACGCGGGCGCTTCATTGGTCATGTGATGCCAATCACAAAAAAGCGCTTTCACGCCGAGCGACGTGCTAAGCTAGCTGACGTCGACAAATGAGCCGCTTCGAGCGGGGCATTTGTGCCATTTGGTTTACGACGTCGGAGGTCTCAGTGCTCGGCATGCAGCGTTTCGCATTCGGTATCGCGTTTGGCCTTGTCGCCGCGTTTGTGCTGGGCACATCGTCGATGGCGCAGACATGGCCGCAACGCTCGGTCAAGTTCCTGGTGACGCTGGGGCCGGGCAGCGGCGTCGATATCGGCACGCGCCTGGTCGCAGACCGCTTGAGCCGCCGCTGGGGCCAGCCCGTGGTCGTCGAGAATCGCCCCGGCGGAGATGGTCTCGTCGCCATCGGCGCGTTCGTCAGCGCCAACGACGATCACGTGTTGCTCGCCGCGCCAAGCGGATCGTTCACCGCGCATCCGTTCATCTACAAGCAATTGCCCTACAAACCCGAGGACCTTGTCCCGATCGCCAGAATCTCCAATACGATCGTCGTCGTCGCCGTCCCGGCAGCGCTCGAGGTCAAAACGCTCGCGGATCTGGTAGCGATGGCACGCGCGCAACCCGGCAAGCTCAACTGGGCCGGCACGACCGGCACCAACGAATTTCTGTTCGCCTCGTTTCTCAAGGGGCGGGGACTCTCCATGTCGAAAGTGCCGTATCGCAATCTGGTCGAAGCGGCGAACGATCTCGCGACCGGACGCATCGACGTCAACGTGACGGCGTTCGCGATCGTGCGGCCGCAGGTTCAGGCTGGCAAGGTGAAGGTGCTGGCGATGACGAATACCACGCGTTCTGCAGTTCTGGCCGATGTGCCGACGACGACGGAGGCCGGCTATCCCGACCTAGCGTTCGACGGCCTGGTCGGGTTCTTCGGTCCGCCGTCCATGCCCGAGCGGATCCGCGAAGGCATCGCCGCGGATGTGCGCGAGGCCATGGATCGGGAGGTCGAGGAGCGCTTGGACCTCACCGGGCAGATCCCCAATTTCGGCGGGCCCGCCGCATTCGCTGCCGCGGTTAAAGAGCAGCGCGCGCGGCTCGCCCGCGCCGCCCAGGAGCTCGGCCTCGTGCCGACGGAGTAGTTGCCGCTTCACTCGTCGAAGACGGCGACCGCGCGGATCGGCGAGCCGGTGCCGCCGCGCCATTTGAGCGGCAGACCGATGAAACGGAATTCGCCTTGGCCGATCAGCGCCTCGAGATTGCACAGGCTTTCCATATGCGTGATGTCGAGCTCGAGACAGGCCTTGTGCACGAGCGAGTTCACGGCGCCCATCGGTCCCGGCCGCATGGAGTCGATGCCGAAATGTACGATCCCTTGGCGCGCCAGCCATTCGGTCGCCGCCACGTTGACGCCGGCGTTGTCGGTCGAATAGGCCGCGGTGGGAAAGGTGCGCGCATGATGCCCGGTGCACAGCAGTACCGTGCCGCGCTTGGGAATCGCAGCGCCTGATTTCTTCACCGCCTGCTCGAGATCCGACGGCGTAATCTCGGCCTTGGGCGGGATGTGGCGCAGATCGAGACAAATTCCCTTCACGTAGCAGTACTCGAGCGGATATTCGTCGATCGGAATGCCGCTCATGCCGAAGTGACGCGGCGCATCGATGTGGGTGCCGCCGTGGTCCGGCATGGAGAAGAACATCACGCAATTGCCATGTACGTTTCCAGATTCGACGAAAGACTCTTCATGGGTCTTCCAGATGCCGTGGATGATCGGCGGCTGTCCCGGATAGGTCGGGGTGCGGTGATAGAGCTCCCGGCTCAAGTCGATCATTCGCATGGCTGATTCCTCCGGCTGATTTTCACGATGAACAGTTGCCGCAACGTGCCCTCCCACGCTCGACCGCGTCGATCCTAAGCGATTTTCCCCGCAGTGTGGCATTCCGATTACAGCCAGCGTGCCCGATTCAGGATTTACTCGGCCGGACACGATTCGCGATCGGATCACGGGGGGCTGCAAATGGGGGCTCGGATCTCGCGCTCGCGTTGGCTCGCGTATGCCAGTGTCGTGGCAGCGCTGACGATTACCGTTGCCGGCTCCGATCAGGCGCAAGCGCGCGCCAAATCCAAGCGCGATCATGCCCGTCCGCGCGCGATCCACGGCCCCAATTACCATCCGCCCTATGCCGCGATCGTAGTCGACGACAAGTCCGGCCTCGTGCTGCACGAGGCCAGCGCTGATGCGCCGCGCCATCCGGCGTCGCTGACCAAGATCATGACGCTCTACCTGCTGTTCGAGCGGCTTGAAGCCGGCAAGCTCAAGCTCGATACGCCGCTGCCGGTCACGCGGAAAGCGTCGCTGCAGAACCCCACCAAGCTCGGGCTCAAGGCCGACCAGACCATTAAGGTCGAGGACGCGATCCTGGGCCTCGTCACCAAATCTGCGAACGACGCCGCAGTCGTCGTCGCCGAATCGATCGCCGGCAGTGAAGAAGAATTCGCCGAACTCATGACGCTCAAGGCACGAGCGCTTGGCATGAGCGGCACCACCTATGTCAATGCGTCGGGACTGCCGGCCGAGGCGCAGATCACGACCGCGCGCGACCAGGCCTTGCTGGGGCGCGCCATCCAACATCGCTTCCCGGCCTACTACCGATACTTCGCGACGCCGAGCTTCCGCTACAAGAACGCCGAGATGCGCAACCACAACAACCTGCTCGGCAACGTGAAAGGTGTGGACGGCATCAAAACCGGCTACACCGTGGCCTCCGGATACAACCTCACGTCGTCGGTGCGCCGCGACGAGAAGCACATCGTTGCGGTCGTCCTGGGCGGCAGGTCGAACGGCGCGCGCGACGCGCGCATGCGGCAGTTGATCGAGGAGCACATCGTTCGCGGCTCGGCGGTGCGCACAGCACCGATCGTCGCGGAGGTCGATGATCCCGCGCAGCAGGAGAGCCCGCGCGTCCTCGCCGTCGCTCCGGCAGCTCCCAAGGCGGCAATCCCGATGGGCGACACTGATGCGTTCGCGGCCGCGGTGGAGGCGAAAATCGAGGCGGTGCCCATTCCACGTCCCCGGGTGTTAGCGGCAAAACGTGCAGCCAATCCGCCAACGCTGACCGCGAGCACCAAAGCGGCCCGCACGCCTCGGGTGGCTGCCAAGGCCTCGACGCCGAGCCAGCTTCCGAGCGCCTATACATTGAGTTCGGCGCCTGTCGAACGCAGGGCCGGTCCGTCCTCTTACTGAGCAGTTTCGCAGCCCGAATGGAGCGGAGCGGCATCCGGGCTCCTGCGCTGCAGCATCGCGCGAGGGCGTAGCCTGGATGGAGCGAAGCGACATCCAGGGTCTCGGGAAATCCCGTCCGATTGCATAACCCCGGCGTGAGGAGCCCGGATTTCGCTTCGCTCAGTCCGGGCTACACGGCTGCAGCATCATGCCGGCTCAGTTGATGAACTCGACCTTCGTCCCCCTGTGGACCATCTTGCCGAGCGCGTGCGCGTCCCAATTGGTGAGGCGCACGCAGCCATGCGATTCACTCTTGCTGATGCGCTCCGGCGCCGGGGTGCCGTGGATGCCGTAGCCGTCGCCGAGATCCATCCAGGTGCTGCCGACCGGATTGTTAGGACCCGGGGCGATGTCGAAAGGCTTTTGCGCCTTCACTCCCTTGAACTTGAGCTTCGGGCTGTAGTGATAGGTTGGATTGTCTACGACGGAACGGATCTGCCGTGTTCCGCTGGGAGCGGGCCGCTCCTCGCTGCCGACCGACGCTGGATAAAAGCTGACCAGCTTACCGCTACCGTCGAAGGCGCGGACCGTTAGTGCCGATTTGTCGACCACGACTTTCTCGACCTTTGCCTCCGACGGCTTCTTCGTCACGTTCGGCACCATGATCTTGGTGCCCGCCGTGTCGAACGACGCCTTCGGATTGAGCCGCGTCAACAGGGCGGGGTCGATGTGGAATTTTTCCGCAAGCAGCTCACGCGCTCCGGTAAAGTTGAGATTCTTCAGCTCTGCCTTCTTCTCCAACGAGGACGGAATCTCCTTGTTGAAGGGGCCTTTCACGTCCGCCGGCTGAATTTCATACTCGACCATCGCCGGCTCGGAAGAGACCGCGGTCAAGCGAGCCCAGGTTTCCGCGTCGAGGCGGCCAGTCGGCTTGATCCCGTTTGCGTCCTGAAACGCGGCGAGCGCCTTCTGCTCGTTGCTCCCGCTCTTGCCGTCGATCTGGCCGGGCGAGAAGCCGGCGCGGTCGAGTAGCACTTCCTCCTTTATGAGCGCCGCCGCGCTGGGAGCGGAAGCGCGTCCTTTCCTGGACGGCGCCGATAGCTGGGCATTATTGACGGCCTCTGCGTCGAGGGTCGGTGCCGGCGCAGCAGCGCGCGACTTTGAGCGCTTTGCAGCGAGCGCCGCATCCGAAAGCATCAGTGTCGCGGCCGCGCAGAGCAGCGCGGCGGCGCAGGCTCTACCGAGGCGCATGCCGATCCCGTTCCAGATAGTGGATGGTCTGACGCCGGGTACGGCGCGACCGGGGACGTCGTGACGCATGCCCATTCTCCTCTCCTTAGGGATTTGGTCCGGTGCAGGCACTGTGTCGGCGTACGGCGCTAGATGTGGCCCAACAGCACGAGGATAAGGACAATGATCAAAATCACCCCGACCGCGCCCGACGGGCCGTAACCCCATCGGGCGCTGTGCGGCCAGCGCGGAAGGGCGCCGAGCAGGATCAGGATGAGGATGATGAGAAGAATGGTGCCGAGCATTGAGCAACTCCCGACGGCTCGTCCCCCGACTGCCCGAATTCGAGAATGCCTATTTTCCTCGCTG
>CBFGVM010000268.1:0-6101 GCA_965652015.1 uncultured Alphaproteobacteria bacterium | reverse complement strand
GAGATTCAAGGTCTCAGCGCGGACACAAGACCAACCGAGTTCGACGACGCTTTCCGCGCGCGTTTGCGCGACCTGCTCGTGTGGCGGCGAGATGTTCGACGTTTTCGGCGCGATCCGCTGCCGGCCGGTACATTGGAGCGGCTGATCGATCTGGCTTGCCTGGCGCCTTCGGTGGGCTTGAGTCAGCCTTGGCGGTTCGTGGTGGTCGACGATCCGGTCCGTCGCGCAGCAGTTCGCGATAATTTCGAACGCTGTAACGTCGACGCTCTAGCGGCGCAAAGTCCCGAACGAACCGCCGCCTATGCCCGGCTCAAGCTTGCCGGCTTGGACGACGCGCCCTCTCACCTGGCGGTCTTCGCCGATCGTTCGACGGCGCAAGGGCACGGGCTGGGCCGTCACACCATGCCGGAGATGATCGAGTATTCGGCAGTGACAGCCGTGCACACGATCTGGCTTGCCGCGCGTGCGGACGGCATCGGCGTGGGTTGGGTATCGATCGTCGAGCCTGCGTCCATTGCAGCGATCCTCGATGTGCCCTCGCACTGGAAGTTCATCGCGTATCTCTGCCTTGGATTTCCGCAAACCGAGGACGATGTCCCCGATCTGGCGCGCAAGGGCTGGGAGCAAAGACAACCCTTGCCGGTCGTCACTCGGCGGTAGGGTCGGTTATGCGCCGTAGCGCGTCGAAGACGCGCGTAAACGCGCTGATGGCGCCGTAACCCAGCATCTCACCGCTTGTGGCATGCGGCCCGCGCCTTCGCGTCCATCGGAGGTCTGTCGGGAACTTTCCGTTGTTCCCGGAGGTTGGGAGTTTGTCCAGACCAGTCATGTGCAAATCCGCCAAGCGTTGGAGGCGCCCATGATCCGCAAGCTCAAGTCGGGCGGTTACCGGCTCTATTCGCGCAAAATCAACCCGAAGACCCGCCGGCGCCGCAATCTCGGCACGTTCAAGACGCGCGCGGCGGCCGAAAAACACGAGCGCGCCGTTCAGTATTTCAAGCGTCATTGACGCCAAGCACAGGAGATGTGCCATGCGTGAAATCGTGATGGCTTATGCGGTTGCTGCAGCCATGATCGCTGGACTGCCGCCGTCGCCCAGAACAATCCCAATCAACCGTCACCGCCTGCCAGCGGCAGTGCGCAAACGACGGGACAAGGAGACAGCAACCCGGGACAAGCACCCAGGGAGGCGCCGGTCGGTCATCGCCAACCCGGAGCGAAAGATGTGCCGCCTGGGATCCAAGATAATTACGGGGTGAGATCACCCGAGGACGAGGAACTCCGCAAAAAACTGCGCATCTGCCGCGATTGCTGAGGTTTGCCCGCGATCACGCTCTCGGTAATTGCAACGGCGCGTCTCGGTCGCCGCCGTGACCTTTCCTCGGTCTCGACGCACTGGCCACTGTTGTTTCTCCTCCACGTGCTAGAATGTCGATGCCTCGAACGGAAAACAACATGCCGCGTGCGATCGCCTTGATCTTTGTTGCCACGCTGATCATGAGCCCGCAGAACGCATGGGCGCTGGCAAATCCGGCATCGGTGTTCTGCGCAAAGAGCGGCGGCAAGAGCGAGATTCGCAACGGTCCGCGCGGCCAATACGGCGTGTGCCGGCTGCCCGACGGCCGGGTGGTGGACGAGTGGGCCTATTTTCGCGCGATGCGGGGAAGAGCGCGGTAGTCAAAATTCGTACTTTCGTCGCTATTCGTCCGGCATGTCGGCGATCGGTACGGAATCGACTTGGTGCCCATGTTCGTCCTTGATGGTGACGAACCATCCTTGCCAACTGCGGCCCGGCTGGGCTTTGCCGTGTCTGAGCCCGTTGGCGAGCACCACTGCCTCCTCCCGCGCCGCGGCGTTGCCCGGCAAGTCCATCCCTTTGGGATTTTCCAGGGTTTCTCGTCCGTCGGTGACGTGAAAGTAGTAACGAGGCATAAGGTGCTCCGGCTCGCAACCGGCTTGCGGTACACGGTTTCTCCCGTGCGCGCAAACTCAACCTCGTCTCGTCCGGCTGCGACTACACACCTTCACGGGAACGTGCGGTGCTCCGGAGGCCCGCGCGACCCGGGCACGATGACGAACGCAGACGCTTGATATAAGACTTGGCCAACACGATCTGATTGCAAGAGGGAAGTCCAATGAGCGCAGCCGATCCGAGAAGCTGGATGTGGGCGGAAGCCTGCGCGATGATCGAGCGGGCGGAGCAATTGCATCGGCAGTTCTTTCGACCCGGGCTGGCGCCTGCCGCGGCGGTGAATTGGGAGCCGCCCGTCGACGTCTTCGAGAACGAGCGGGAACTGACGATCGTCGCGGCGCTGCCCGGCGTCGAGCCGCAGGAGATCGAGATCGCGATCCAGCAGGGCGTGCTGCGCATCGCCGGCGTGCGGCAGCTGCCGGCATGCGTGCACGGCGCGGCGATCCATCGCATGGAACTGCCGCACGGCCGCTTCGAGCGCCGCATTCGCCTGCCCGGGGAGCGCTGGCAGGTTGATCGCTCCGCGCTCGTGAACGGCTGCCTCGTGCTCAGCCTCACGCCGCAACGCGGATAGCCATGGCCGACCAAGCCGACGCAAGACCGGCCGATCAGGGCCACCCGCCGCTCCCGCCCGACAGCATGATCCTGCTGCCGGTGCGGCAGCTCGTGCTGTTTCCTGGCATCGTGCTGCCGCTGACCATCGGACGCAAATCCTCCATCGCGGCGGCCCAGAGTGCGGTGCGCAACCAGCGTCCGCTCGGGGTGATCCTGCAGATCGATCCGGCGGTCGAGGAACCGACCGTCGAGCAATTGCACCGGATCGGCACCGCCGCGCAGATCCTGCGCTACGTCACCGCTCCCGACGGCACGCATCACGCCGTGGTGCAGGGGGTTCGGCGCTTCCGCGTCGTCGAGCAGTTGCCCGACTTCCCATTCCTGGTCGCGCGCGTCGAAGAGATCGGCATCGCCGAGGTCATGACGCCCGACATCGAGGCGCGCATCGGCCTGGTGCGAACGCGCGCACGCGAAGCGATCGAGCTGCTGGCCAACGTTCCCCCGGAAGTGGCGGCCACGATCGAGAATCTGGATTCGGCCTCCGCGCTCGCCGATTTCATCGCCGGCATCCTCGACGCCAAGCCTTCGGAAAAGCAGGACGTGCTGGAGACGATCGACATCCGCGAGCGGCTCGACAAGCTGCTGGCGCTGCTGGCGCAACGCATCGAGGTGCTCAAGCTCTCGAAGCAAATCGGCGAGCAGACCCAGCAATCGCTGTCCTCGCAGCAGCGCGAGCACATCCTGCGCGAGCAGCTGCGCCACATCCAGAAGGAGCTGGGCGAGGGCGACGAAAAGTCGGTGGAGATCGCGGAGCTGCGCGAGGCGATCGAGAAAGCGGGCATGCCGCAGGAGGCCAAGGACCAGGCCACCAAGGAGCTCAGGCGGCTCGAGCGCATGCCCGAGGCCGCCGCCGAATACGGCATGATCCGCTCCTATCTGGATTGGCTCATCGATCTGCCCTGGTCGAAGCTCGATGCCGACAACATCGACATCGCCGAAGCGCGCCGCATCCTCGATGAGGACCATTACGGGTTGCCTAAGATCAAGCGGCGCATCCTCGAATATCTCGCCGTGCGCAAGCTCAAGCCCGACGGCAAGAGCCCGATCCTGTGCTTCGTCGGGCCGCCGGGCGTGGGCAAGACCTCGCTCGGGCAGAGCATTGCGCGCGCGACCGGCCGCAAGTTCGTGCGGCTGAGCCTCGGCGGCGTGCACGACGAAGCGGAAATTCGAGGGCATCGCCGCACCTATATCGGCGCGCTGCCGGGCAACATCATTCAGTCGATCCGCAAGGCCGGAACGCGCAACCCGGTGATGATGCTGGATGAGGTCGACAAGCTCGGCGTCGGCTTCCACGGCGATCCGTCCTCGGCGCTGCTCGAAGTCTTGGACCCCGAGCAGAACTCGACCTTCCGCGACAATTATCTCGGCGTCGCCTTCGATCTCTCGAAGGTGATGTTCATCGCCACCGCCAACGTGCTCGATACCATTCCCGGCCCGGTGCGCGATCGCATGGAGGTGATCGAGCTTCCCGGCTACACCGAGGACGAGAAGCTCGAAATCGCCCGGCGTTATTTGCTCAAGCGCCAGCTCGACGCCAACGGGCTCACCGCCGACCAGTGCGAGATCACCGAGGACGCCATCCGGACGATCGTCCGCGACTACACGCGCGAAGCCGGCGTGCGCAACCTGGAGCGGCTGATCGGCGCGGTGTGCCGCCATGTCGCCATGCGCGTCGCCGAGGGCGGTGTCGAGCGGATGCGCGTCGATGCCGCCGCGCTGCCGCCCATTCTCGGGCCGCGGCGGTTCGAGAACGAAGTGGCCATGCGCACCAGCGTGCCGGGCGTCGCCACGGGGCTGGCCTGGACGCCGACCGGGGGCGACATTCTGTTCATCGAGGCGACGCGGGTTGCGGGTAGCGGCAGGCTTATCCTCACCGGCCAGCTCGGCGAGGTGATGAAGGAAAGCGCGCAAGCGGCGCTGACCTTGGCCAAGGCGCGCGCGGCCGAGCTCGGCTTCGACGTGGCGCTGTTCGAGAAATCCGACGTGCACATCCACGTGCCGGCGGGCGCCATTCCCAAGGACGGCCCGAGCGCCGGGGTCGCCATGTTCGTCGCGCTCGCGTCGCTGCTCACCGGCCGCACCGCGCGCAACGACGTGGCGATGACCGGGGAGATCTCGCTGCGCGGCCTCGTGCTGCCCATCGGCGGCGTGAAGGAGAAGGTGCTCGCGGCGGCGCGCGCCGGCATAACCACGGTGCTCTTGCCCGCGCGCAACCAGAAGGATCTCGAGGACGTGCCGGAGGCGGCGCGGCAGCAGGTGCAGTTCGTGTGGCTCGAGCGCGTGGACGATGCGGTTGCCGCCGCGCTCAATCCGCCCGGCGCGCGCGAGGAGGCATCCGTGCGGGGCGAAACATCGCCGGGCCGCCGCGCGGCGCGGTCGATGTAGCGCTAGCGCGGCTTAGATTAGTTTCCGTTGCCTTACAGCAGGCTAGTGCCGCGTATTCGGTGGATTCCCTCCCCCGCTTGCGGGGGAGGGATAGGGAGGGGGCATGCAAATATGCTCCTTTGTACAGACTCTCCCCCTCCCCAGCCCTCCCCTGCAAGCGGGGGAGGGGAGCAGACCGAGTTCGCCGCTCGTGCTGATCCACATCCCACGAAGATGGTTGAGCGCGTTGCCCGGATGTCGCTTCGCTTCATCTGCGCTACGCCTCGCATTTGCGCCGCCACACGCGCTGGTAGGTATTTTTCATTGTAAAGAACAATGCCGCGGCAATGGCTCGCTCGTTTCTGCAACCGATGGTTTGCAGCAGCGGTTCTCCGCGACGATTTCCCGCGCAGGTGTCGTCAGGCGTTCATCGAAGCCTTTGCTATCGATCGCTTTGACATAGACCTCTACCACCTTGGCGAGTTCGGCGCCTTCCGACGGGGTGAGCTCGCCGGAGGCGACGCCGGCGGCGATCTTCGCCGCCGCCGCGGCGGCGTCGGCGGGGGACTCCAACGGCGGAAGCTCGAACAGGACGGGCGTTCCCTTTCGCTTCGGCGCGAGCCGGTCGAGACACAGGCGAATAGCCGTCAAATCGCCTTCCTTGGCCATCGCGACCGTCTTGCGCCCGATCGCTTCGGCGTCATCCGCCATGAGGCTTTGCATCAGCAGCGTCGCGCGGTTGCGCGATCCCGGTGGCCGGCCGGCCGGATTTCCACTTTGGCCTTTCTCAAACGGCATGGCTTATCCCTTTCTGTCTTTGCAGGAAAATGCGCCCCGCGCGGCCGCAGCTTGCGTCCGCGCAGCAAAAAGCCCGGCGCGGTCTCCCGCCCGGGCGGCTGGCGTAGTTTCGGTGAATACGTTCTTCTCGAAGATTCTCGTTACACGAGTCAACAGTTTTTTTGCGGGGTGGCGGGCGTTCAGCGAGCGCCGGCGGCGGCATACTGGCGGCTGCGATCCGTCGTCCGCAACAGATCTTTGACCGGCTCCGGCAGTTGTCCCGCAGCGAGCCTGCCGGGCGGGCTGTCAAGCCGCTCGACCACGGCGATGCGGGTGATTTCGCCTCGCAGATAGGCGCTCAGGAACTCGGAAT
>CBFGVM010000267.1:0-6113 GCA_965652015.1 uncultured Alphaproteobacteria bacterium | reverse complement strand
TGGCGCGACAGCGCTATCGCGCAAGGCGATATCCAACGCCAAGTTCAGTCAGCAGGATGCGCGGCCGGTTTGGATCGACCTCGATCTTTTTCCGCAGGTTGCGCACCACAATGCGCAGGTAGTGAGTGTCGTCGAGATGCGAGGCGCCCCAGACCTGCTTCATGATCTGCTGACGCGTCACGACCTTGCCGGCGTGGCGCGCCAGAATCTGCAGGACCAAATATTCCTTCGGACCAAGGACAAGCCGTTTGCCGTCGATCGTCCCCGAGCGGGTGGCCAAATTGATTTCCAGCGGGCCGACCCGGACGACGGGATCGCTCGCCGCAGCGACGCGGGGCCGCAACGCCGCGCGTGCACGCGCAATCAGTTCGCCGATCCCGAACGGCTTGACGACGTAATCATCCGCGCCGAGCTCAAGCAGCCGTACCTTCTCGCGCTCGCGCGAGCGCACCGTGAGCACGATAATCGGGATGTTCGACCAAGTTCGTAGCCGCTCGATGATCGAGGAGCCGTCCCGGTCCGGGAGGCCGAGATCGAGGATGATGAGGTCAGGCGGCTTGAGCGTTGCCGAGCGAATGCCTTCCTCGGCATTACTCGCCTCCTGCACTGTGAAACCTTCGAATTCAAACGCCGCGCGCAGGAACTGCCGGATATGGAGCTCGTCATCAATGACAAGAATGGTGGCGTTATCCATCGCCACTCACCGCGAGATCAGGCGTCGCGGGCTCCCGCGCCGGCAGACGAATGGATACGAGCGTCCCTCGATCGGCCCCCGCGCTGAACGCCTCGATCTGCCCGCCATTGGCGATCACGAAGGCTTTCGCGATCCAAAGACCGAGACCCGAGCCGGACACGTTCGATGCACCCCGCTGGCCGCGGAAGAACCGCTCCCACAAGCGCGTCTGCTCCTCTCCCACAAGGCCGATCCCCTCGTCCCTGACCGAGAGCACGACCGAGCCGCTCTCGGCCTGTGCGCCGATCATGATCTGCGAACCCGCCGGCGAATACTTCGCCGCGTTGTCGACGATCTGCCCGAGCGCCTGTTCGAGCAGCACGGGATCGACGTAGACAAACGGCAATTCGTCCGGGATGTCCAACCGGAGGCGGTGTCCGGCCAGGAGCCGCTGGCGCCGATCGACTGCCGCATTGACGACGTCAGCAGGTTCAATCCATTCGCAATCCAGCCGAACGCCCTTGCTGGAAATCAAGGCAGCGTCGAGCAGATCTTGCACGTCATTGTTGAGCCGATCGACCTCGTCGCGCAGGATATCGGCCAGTGACGCGAGCCGTGGGTCATCCCTGTTTCCCGGCGCGCTGCTGATCACCGTTGCCGCGCCGAGGATCGAAACCAGCGGCGTGCGCAATTGGTGCGAAACCGAACCGATCAAGGCATCGCGCAGCACCTCGGTCTCGGAGCGAACCCGCGCGTCGCTGAGGGCACGGCCAAGATCGAGATGCTCGAGCGTTGCGGTGGCGTCGGCCAGAACCGCATCGACCCGCTCCCTGATGGCATCGGCCATCTTTCCCTTCTGCTGGCCGAGATCGATGGCCAAGACGCCGAAATCGCCCGACTTTCCGGAAACGGGTCGAACGAGCCATACGCGGCCTTCGCCGTCCTCGACGACGCTGCTGTTGCCCGATCCCTTGCTGCCCTCAGCCAGCGCCGCGGTCGCGCGGTTGACTTGCTCGGGCACTCGCTCCTCGCTCGACACGGCGGCACTGGCCGCGCCTTGCGGTGCGGTTTCGAACAGGATCGTTCGCCTGCCGATGATCGACGTCAGATGTTCGCGAATAGCTGTGTAGATATCGCCTGGCGTGTGGGCCGCGGCCAGTCGCCGCGAGAACGCATAGAGGTCGTGCACCTCAATTTCGCGGCGCCGCGCGAGATCGGCCTGTCGCCTAAGACTGGTCGCCAAGTGACCCGTCACGATGGCGACGAAGACGAACAGCGGTAACTCGATCAGCTGTTGCGGGTCTTCGACCAGAAAGCTGTAGATCGGTGGATAGAAGAAGAACGCCGACGCCCCGACGCCCGCAACCGCAGCGATGACCGCCGGCACGATTCCCAACTTCGTCGCGGCGATGACGACCGGAACCAGATAGACGAGAGTGACGTGCCGCAGGGCTGAGAAATAATCCAATATCAAGAGCGCGATCGTGGTCACCGCCACAAGCGTCAGCGATTTCAAGACCGACAGCGCTTCACCTTGGATTCGCCGGACCAAGGCTCGATCAACCTGATGTGAGTTCCGCCGCATGAGGTACCGCTAGCCGCGATCTGGGGCACCTGCCTGCGCGCAGGGCGGCGTCGGGAGCCGCACGCCGAAGCCCGTTATGCATTCGGATATCGCGCTCTTTCGCCGCTGGTCGCGCGCTCCGGCAACGCAGCAATCTGACCAAAAAATACCTTCAAAACAATAGGTTGCAAATCCAGCTCTAACCTTTGGTCTAAGACGATGGGCGGACAGACGCCAACGCCGCACAGCACTACCGTCGACTCGGAACAAACCCGCTTCGCGCATGCAGGCGTTCTCACGGCCTGGGTGGCGCGAAGCGATAAGCCTGACGATAGGGAGGAAGACAAATGGCTATGGCTGCTACGGCTGCAGGTCCTGTTACGGTCCCGAAGGATTTCCGGCGCGTGATCATCGCCGCGGCGGTGGGCAACGTCATCGAATGGTATGACTTCTATATTTTCGGCAGCTTGGCCGCGGTCTTGTCGGTCAAGTTCTTCGAGTCGAGCCACCCAGTCGCAGCGCTGCTGAGCACGATTGCGCTGTTCACGGCCGGATTCTTGATCCGACCGTTGGGCGCATTCCTGTTCGGATGGATGGGCGACCGGATCGGCCGCAAATATACGTTCCTCGTTACGCTGACCGGAATGGGCATTGGCACGGGGTGCATTGGGTTGATCCCGACCTACGCGCAGATCGGTCTGACCGCGGCGTTCCTTCTGTTCGCTCTGCGGATGGTCCAAGGCCTGTGTCTGGGCGGCGAATATGGCGGCGCGATCACTTACGTGGCCGAGCACGTCTCCGACGAGCGCCGCGGTTACTACACCGGCTGGCTGCAGACCTCTCCGACCCTCGGCATCGTGGTATCGCTCGCCGTGATCATCGCGTGCCGCACCTATTTCGGTAACGAGGCGTTCAATGCATGGGCGTGGCGCGTCCCGTTCCTCGTGTCGTTCCTCTTGGTGGCCATCGCGATCTACATCCGCCTGCAGCTCCAGGAGACGCCGATCTTCCAGGAGATCAGGGCCAAGGGGCAAATGACCAAGAACCCTTGGAAAGAGGCCTTCCTCAGCGCCAACATCAAGCTCGTGCTCATCGCCAGCATCATCGTGATCGGCGAGGGCGTCGTGTGGTACAGCGGTCAGTTCTGGGCGCTCTACTTCCTGCAGCAGGTCTCCAAGATAGACCCGCTGACGACGGCCTATATCGTGATGGCCGCGCTGCTCATCGGAACGCCGACCCTGATTCTCTGGGGCTGGGTGTCCGATCTGATCGGCCGCAAGCCGGTGATCTTAGGGGGCTTCCTGCTGGCAGCGGTCACTTATTATCCGCTCTATGCATGGCTCGGAACGGTCACTCAGCCGGGTAACATCAACTATCCGATCGCCATCATCATCATCGCGATCCTCGTCAACTATGTCGGCATGGTCTATGGGCCGATCGGAGCGTTCCTGGCGGAATACTTCCCTGCCCGGATCCGCTACACGTCCGTGTCGGTTCCCTACCACATCGGCAACGGCTGGGGCGGCGGTTTGGTGCCGTTCATCACGTCGGCGGCTTTTGCGGCGACGGGCAGCCTCGGCTACGCCTTGCTCTATCCGATCCTAGTGCCCGCGGTGTGCTTCGTGCTCGGCCTCTTCCTGATGCCGGAGACGCGCCATATCAGCATCTGGAAGCCGATACAGCAGCCGGAGGCAAGACCGGCGACGTAGCGCAAACGTCACAACCTACAGACAATCGAAGCCCCGGCGAACCTAACGCAGCCGGGGCTTCTTTTGTGTCGCGTATCGCAGGGGGGCTGGGAGGGACGCGACACTGCGCAGTATCTAGGCAGGGAATCGCGCCGCACAAGCGGCGCCGTCGGAGACGGTGGATTTGTGGGGCCGGCGCGCTGTCGGTCGTCACATTGGCGAGGTATTATGAGGCCCGGCCGGCAGCACTATGGGGAGAGATTATGGGTCTGAGCATTCGCGAGAAGGCGCGGATACGCCAAGGCCGCGAGGAGGGCCGGCCGAGCGAGGATGACGTCGCGCAGGCGCGGCTCGGCTGGCGCGGCCAAAAGGGGCCGCCGACCGACATGATGACCGAAGACAGCAAGCTGCAAACGCCGTCCCCCCTTGACCCCGGGCACACGGCTTGACGTCGGCGCACCGAATCGCGCCGTGCCGGCCAGCACGGGCACCTTCCCGCTTGATGTGTATAAAGAAAAACCCCGCCTACGGCGGGGTCTGAAGTTCTGGGACGAACGAGCTCAGAGGGTCGTAGAGCCCGTCCCGCAGCGTCAACGGCCAACGGCACGGGAGGTTCCGGCCTGCTGCAAAAAAATTTCGTGGGTCATAACTACCCCGGAACCCTCATCCTCAGGCCGCGACGATGCCCGTTCTGGTATCTGAGCCGCAGCGCCTCGGCGCGGTTAAGACCAAGCCTGAGTTCTTGCATTGTAACTCGTTGATTTGCGGGATTTCGGCTCGCTCGTTTGCCCTTCGACACGCTCACAGTCTCAGTCCGTGCCACGGGCATCCGGCCGTTGGCAACAATGCGTTTAGCCACGCACTGTGGCGCAAGCATCACAGACAGAGCGCGCATTAAGCGGTAAATTTATATCGACTCGGGCAAGGGGGGCTCACATGAAAAAGTTACTTCTCGGAAGCGTCGCGCTCGTCGCGCTGAGCTTTGGTACACCGGCGGCATTCGCTGCCGACAAGCGGGTGCCGGCATATACACCACCGCCGCCGCCTGTTCCGGTCTACACCTGGAGCGGCTGCTATGTCGGTGGGAGCGCCGGTACGTCGACCGGAAAAAGCCAACATTTCGCAACTGCGGGCAGCACGTTCAGCAATCCTGCTTTTGCCAACAACATTATCCCGGCCGGAACCCCGATCACTGAGGAGTTCAACGTGTCGGGCTTCATCGGCGGCTTCCAGGGCGGCTGCAACTGGCAGTGGGGCGCCTGGGTGTTCGGCATCGAGGGTGACGGATCGGCAACCAACAAGTCCGGTCAGGGCCCCGAGCTCCCGCTCGTGCCGCTCTTCGCGGGCAGCGCGAATTGGGTCTCGGAGACTCAGGAGCGCTGGCTCGTGACCGCGCGCGCCAGACTCGGCTGGACCGTCTGGGACCGGACCATGGTGTACGTCACCGGCGGCGGTGCGTGGGCCAAGATCGACGCCTCGGAATGGGTCTTCGCGACCAACGGAACGGGGCCAATCCGTACCGGCCATCAGGAGAGCAATACCCGCGGCGGCTGGACCGTAGGTGGCGGCGCCGAATACGCGGTGGGCTACGGCTGGTCGGTCAAGGGCGAGTTCCTGTACGTCAAGTTCGACGACTACACCACGTTCACGACCGGCCCCTTCGCCGCGATGAGCGTCTCGCCGCGCGAGGTCAAGCTCGAGGACTACATCTGGCGCGCCGGCATGAACTACAGGTTCTGGTGATCAAGAGCCCCCCAAAAGCTCTTGAGTTAGAGAGCCCTCGGTAGGGATTGAACCCCCCGGCCGAGGGCTTTCCTTTTGCTCCCGAACAATCGTCGCGGTTCATGGGTACACGGCCTGGCCCGCGTTGACGGCGCGCTGCAAGCCGCCCTACACAAGCGGGCCAAGGCCTAACCAAAGCCAGTTTCCGCGGCGAATGGCAGCAAATGGGTCGCAAACCACGCCGCCGCCCATAGCTAAGTCATTGATTTGCCGGGTTAGCTCAGTGGTAGAGCAGCGGTTTTGTAAACCGTTGGTCGGGAGTTCAAATCTCTCACCCGGCACCAGCTCGCAACGTGTTGGACCCCCCTACCCCGATGCACAACTTTTCACCGTTGCAGCAGATCTCGATCGCTCTCGCGATCCTTGCGGCCGTCTTTTATTTTGCCCTGCAAATCCCCTGGGTAGC
>CBFGVM010000266.1:0-6141 GCA_965652015.1 uncultured Alphaproteobacteria bacterium | reverse complement strand
TATAAGGCCGAATGTGGCGGATGGAGGGACGACCTCACACCAGCCGTCGCGATGCGACGAGCACTCCCGTTGGGGAATTGCGCCAGGCCTACCCCGTCCTTCGCCCCCGCAGGTCGTCGATCGCTGCGAGCACTCGCTCGGGGGTCGCCGGCGCGTCCAGACGGGGCGAGAATTTGTAATCCGCGAGGCTGGCGATGGCGTCCCTGATCGCGAGCCATACGGAGATCGCCAGCATCAGCGGCGGCTCGCCGATCGCCTTGGAGCGGAAGATCGTCGCCGCCCGGTTGGGCGCATTCTCGAGCAGCCGCACATTGAACATCGGCGGCACGTCGCGGCTGCCGGGAATCTTGTAGGTCGATGGTCCGCAGGTGCGCAGGCGGCCTTCGCCGTCCCACCACAATTCCTCGCCGGTGAGCCAGCCCATGCCCTGGACGAAGGCGCCTTCGATCTGGCCGAGATCGATCGCCGGATTGAGCGAGCGGCCGCAATCCTGGACCAATTCGGCGCGCAGCACGCGCGACTCGCCGGTCAGCGTGTCGATGGCGACCTCGGCGGCAGCCGCCCCGTAAACGAAGTAATAGAACGGCCGGCCGGTGTTGGTGGCAAAATCCCAGTGAATGTCCGGCGTGCGGTAGAAGCCGGTCGCCGACAGCGATACGCGCTTCTCCCACGACAGCGCCGCCAGCTCGGCGAACGACAGGCTGCGGTTGCCGGCATAGATGCGGTTGCAGTCGAACACGATCTCGCCCGCCGGCACGCCGAAGTGGTCCGCCGCCACGTCCGTCATGCGCGCCTTGATCTCCCGGCAGGCATTGAGCGCCGCCATGCCGTTGAGATCGGAGCCCGAGGACGCCGCCGTGGGCGATGTGTTCGGCACTTTCGCCGTGCTCGTCGCCGACACGCGAATATTGTCGAGATCGATGGCAAAGGCCTCCGCCACCACTTGCGCCACCTTGATGAACAGCCCCTGCCCCATCTCGGTGCCGCCGTGATTGAGCACCACGCTTCCGTCGGTATAGACGTGAACGAGCGCGCCGGCCTGGTTGAGCGCAGGTCGGTTGAACGAAATGCCGAACTTGACCGGCATGCTGGCGAGGCCTTTCTTCACCACCGGGCTGACGTGATTGAAATTCACGATCTCCCGCCGCCAGGCGGCGAGGCCGACCGCGCGGTCGAGCTCATCAACGACGCGCTCGATGATGTTGTCCTCGACCTTCATGCCGTAGGGAGTGACGTCGTTGCGGCCGATGCCGTAGAAGTTGCGGCGCCGCACCGTGTGGATCGGAAGGCCGAGCCGACGGGCGATTATCTCTATGATGGTCTCGATTGCGAGCATCGCCTGCGGCCCGCCATAGCCGCGGAAGGCGGTATTCGAAACCGTGTTGGTCTTGCACGGCAGGCCGCGCAAGCGGACGTGGGGGAAAAAATAGCAATTGTCGGCGTGGCACAGCGCGCGCGTGAGCACGGCCGGCGTATGGTCGGCCACGTTGCCGCCGTTGGCGGCGAACGTCAGGTCGAGCGCAAGAATATGTCCCTCGGCGTCGAAGCCGACGTCGTAGCGGAACAGGAAGGGATGGCGCTTGCCGGTCGCACGCATGTCGTCGTCGCGCGGCAACCGCAGCTTCACCGGCCGCCGCGCCTTCCAAGCAAGAAGGGCGGCAATGCCGGCGATGATGGTCGCCTGGCTCTCCTTGCCCCCGAACGCGCCGCCCATGCGCCGCACCTCGACGGTGACGGCGTTGAACGCAAGCCCAAGGAGATGGGCGACGCCGTGCTGAACCTCGGTCGGGTGCTGGGTCGAGCTCCACACGTGCATGTCGGAGGCCTCGCCCGGAGTCGCGAGCGCGATCTGGCCCTCGAGATAGAAATGGTCCTGTCCGCCGCAGCGCAATTCGCCGGACAGGCGATGCGACGCACTGGCGAGCGCCGGCTCGACCTCGCCGCGCACCATGAGCTGCGGCGGCGATACGTAATTTTCGCGGGCCATCGCCTCTTCGATGGTGAGCACGGGGTGAAGCGGCTCGTACTCGATCTGGGCGAGTTTGGCCGCCGCGCGCGCCTGATCGAACGTCGCCGCGGCAATGGCCGCCACCGGCTGGCCTTCGTATTCGACCACCTCCGCGGCCAAGGCCGGCTCGTCGCTGCGGATCGGCGCGATGTCGTTCTTGCCGGGAATGTCGGCCGCCATGATCGCGGCAACCACGCCGGGGGCGGCCCGTGCGGCGGAGAGATCGATGCGACGGATGCGGGCATGGGCGTGCGGGCTCAGCACCAGCGCTGCTTCCAGCGTTCCCGGAACGGTCGGAACGTCGTCGAGGTAGCGTGCCGCGCCGGTGACGTGAGCGACCGCGCTGTCGTGGCGCACGGCGGTGTGGACCGCGCCGCGGATTCGTGCCGCCAGCTCGGTCATAACGCCTCCACCCGCATCGGCTCGACCAAGGACGTTTCGAGCTGGAAGCGGCGCAGCAGCCCCGCAGCCGCGCGCAGGCGATAAGCGGAGCCGCCGCGATGATCTGTGATCGGCGCAAAGTCGCGCCCCAACAACGCTTCGACATCCGCGAGCCAAGCCGGCGTCCAGGGCCGGCCTCGCACCGCCGCCTCGAGGCTCGCCGCGCGCAGCGCGCGCGCAGCCATGCCGCCGTAGGCCGCGCGCAGCCGAGCGACCTTGCCGCCCTGCCGCTCCAGGCGGAAAGCCCCGACGACCGTCGAGATATCCTGGTCGAATCGTTTGCAAACTTTATAGGCCGCAAAGTCCTCGCCCGCCGCAAGCAAGGGAATGCGGATTGCGGCAATGATTTCGCCCGGCGCAAGCCCGGTCTTGCGATAGCCGGTGATGAACGCTTCGACGCCCAGCACGCGCCGGCCGGCACGCGAGGCGAGCGTGACCGTGGCATCAAGTGCGATCAGGCAGGGAATGGTGTCACCGATCGGCGACGCGGTCGCGAGATTGCCGGCAATCGTTCCCAGATTGCGAATCTGCCGCGAGCCGATGCGCCGCACGAGGGAGCCGAAGGACGGAAAGTGCCGATCGAGGTCGGGCAAAGCCTCGGTATACGTCAGCGCCCCGCCGATCTCGATCGCGTCGCCGTCCAGGTGGATGCGCCGCAGCTCCGCTACCGCCTCGAGGGCGATCACGGCCGGCAGCGCCTCGCGATCCTTGCTCACGCGCAGCCCCAGATCGGTGCCGCCGGCGAGCAAGATTGCATTCGGGAATTGCGCCATCCCCGCAAACAGCGCATCGAGCGATCGCGGCATGAGAAAGGTCTGCGGGCCCTGGCGATAATCCGTGCAGGTCGGCAGCGTCGACAATGCATCCGCCAGCGCGGAGAGTTCGGCAACGAAGCGATCGGCCGGTCCACTCGCGATGCGCCGACACGCGGCCACGATCGGCCGATAGCCCGTGCAGCGGCAAAGGTTGCCGGCAAGCGCTTCATGGATGAGCGCGTCATCCGGCGGCTCACTGCCGTGATGGAAAGCAAACATGGCCATCACGAAACCCGGCGTGCAGAAGCCGCACTGGGTTGCATCGGCATCGACGAGCGCCTGCTGCACGGGATGCAGCGCGCCGTCGGCCGCCGCCAAACCCTCGACGGTGAAGACCGCACAATTCGCGATCTGCGGCAGCATCATCAGGCAGGAATTCACCGCCTGGAAGCGCAACGATCCATCAACGCGCCGGCCGAGGACAATGGTGCAGGCGCCGCAATCACCTTCCGCGCAGCCTTCCTTGGTTCCCGCGAGATGCGCGCGGGTGCGAAGCCAATCGAGCACCGTCATGCTCGGCGGCGCCCCATCCTCGCCGTATGGTTTTCCGTTCAACAGGAACCGTAGCGCAGCCATTGTGTTCTCGCGCGCGTCGACCGCAGAATGCTAGAGCATCTTCCTTGCCGCTTGAAGCGTTCGCGCGAATTCGATTTTTGCCGCCGTGCACTGTAGAATGACACCTCAGCTCGCGAGCAGCCGTGGCGGTGAACCGTGCGCCGAGGCGGCGGCTGCCGCGAGCGCATCGCCGAACGAGCGCGGCCGGACTTCGTTCGCCGCGGACGCACGATACTTCCATGAATCTTGCACTGTGGCTCGAACGCGCGGGGAAAAGTCATCCGAGCAGTCCGGCCGCGGCGCTGGGCGATCGCGTGGTCCTCGATTATGGCGCGCTCGCCACGCGAGTCGCGCGGCTTGGCGGGGCGCTGCGCTCGAGCTGCAAGCTTGCCCCCGGCGACCGCGTCGCGATCGTTGCAAAGAATTGCGTCGCCTATCTCGAAACGCTCTACGCGATTTGGCACGCGGGCCTCGCCGCCGTGCCGGTCAATGCCAAGCTGCACGGCGCCGAGGTCGGCTACATCCTTGAACATTCCGGCGCTCGCGTGTGCTTCGTTTCGTCCGACCTCGACCGGGAAATCGCGCCATTCGCGCCCAAGTCGCTCGAAAAGATGATCGTCATCGGCGGCGCGGAGTACGAGCGCCTGTTTGCAGCGGATGCGATTTCGGCGGTTGCACGCGCCCCGGAAGATTTGGCCTGGCTGTTCTACACGTCAGGCACGACCGGCCGGCCCAAGGGCGCAATGCTCACCCACCGGGTGCTCTCGGCGTTGAGCCATGCCTATGCGGCGGAGGTCGATCCGGTCATGCCGGGCGACGCCATCCTGCATGCGGCGCCGATGAGCCATGGCTCGGGCCTCTACATCATGGCGCATGTGGCGCGGCTCGGCATCAACGTCGTTCCCGAATCCGGCGGCTTCGAGCCGGCCGAAATTTTTCGCCTGTTCGGCCACTGGCCGCGTGCTTCCATGTTCGCGGCGCCGACCATGATCAAGCGGCTGGTCGATGCGCCGAGTGACTGCCACCCGCAGAACATTCGCACCATCATCTGGGGCGGCGCGCCCATGTATGTCGAGGATGCGCTGCGCGCCGTCGGCCGATTTGGCCCGCGGCTTTCTCAGATCTACGGGCAAGGCGAGAGCCCGATGACGATCACGACGCTCTCGAAACAGGACATCGCGGACCGTGGTCATCCGCGCTGGCAGGCAAGACTCGCCTCCGCCGGCCGCCCCTATGCTTGCGTCGAGGTGATGATAGCGGATGACGAGGATCGTGCGCTGCCTGTGGGAGAGACGGGCGAAATTCTCTGTCGTGGGGATGTGGTGATGCCGGCCTATTGGGAAGATCCGCGAGCATCTGCCGCCACTTTGCGCAACGGATGGCTGCATACGGGGGACGTCGGCAGCTTCGATCCCGACGGATATCTGACGCTCAAGGACCGATCCAAGGATGTTATCATCAGCGGCGGCTCCAACATCTATCCACGCGAGGTCGAGGAGGTGCTGCTCAAGCACGCGCGCGTGCGCGAAGTCTCGGTGATCGGACGAGCCGACCGCGAATGGGGCGAGATCGTCGTCGCCTACGTCGTCGGCGACGCACCTGCCGGGGAGCTCGACCAGCTTTGCCTGGATAACGTCGCCCGTTTCAAGCGTCCGAAGGACTATGTCTTCATCGACGCCTTGCCAAAGAACAATTACGGGAAAATTCTCAAGACCGAATTGCGTGCAATGGATGCGAAGCGAACGAGGGACAACGGCTGATCGTTTGCGAGGAAAGTAGAGGCATAATGGCTCCCAAGCGGTTCTGGGCTGAGCTCAAATCGAGCGAGTTCGCGGCGCTCGATCCCAACTCCACCGTGGCGATCTTGCCGGTCGCCGCCACCGAGCAGCATGGCCCGCATCTTCCGGTCATGACCGATAGTGTGATTGGCGAGGGCCTGATCGAGACTGTGCTCGCGCGCTTGCCCGACGATCTCAATGTGTTGGTTCTGCCGATCCAGACGATCGGGCAGTCAGACGAACATCTGCGATCCCCCGGCACCATCACGCATTCGGCAGAGAATCTCGTGCGCAGCTGGTTCGAGATCGGGGAAAGCGTGCACCGCGCGGGCTTGCGCAAGATGGTCATCGCCAATTCCCACGGCGGCAATATCGAGGTGATCGGTATTCTCGCGCGCGAGCTGCGCGTGCGGCTCGGCATGCTGGTGGCGACGACCCATTGGCACCACTTCGGTCTGCCCGCGGGGCTCTATTCGCCACTCGAGCTGAGCCACGGGATCCACGCCGGCGACATCGAAACCTCGCTGATGCTGCACTTCCGGCC
>CBFGVM010000265.1:0-6150 GCA_965652015.1 uncultured Alphaproteobacteria bacterium | reverse complement strand
TAACCGCGCCGATATTCCAGGCGAAGCAAAACGGCGGCGCTTGCTCGACGACTACTACGCCGCGCGCACGGCCCAGTTCGAGAATATCCAAGCCCCGTTGTTGTCGGCGGCCAACTGGGGCGGCATGGGCTTGCACCCGCGCGGCAATTTCGAAGGATGGCTGCGCGCCGGCTCCAGGCAGAAATGGCTGGAGGTGCACGGCGACACCCACTTCACGCATTTCTACAGCAGCTACGGTGAGGAATTGCAGAAGCGGTTCTTCGGTCACTTCCTCAAGGACGAGGACACCAGCTGGGAGAAAGAGCCGCGCGTGGCGCTCAACATCCGCCATCCCGGTGAGAGTTTCATGCGGCGCGCCGAGAACGAATGGCCCCTGGCGCGCACGCAGTGGACGAAATATTTCCTACAGCCGCGCGAGTTCGGGCTCGGCACCGAGGCGCCGGAGGCGGATGCGACGCTAAGTTACGAGACGACCGGCGATGGCCTGACCTTCCGCACCCAGCCGCTGGAAAAGAATGTCGAGATCACCGGTCCGGTGGCGGCGAAGCTGTGGGTGTCATCGGACACGATCGACGCGGATCTGTTCCTGGTGCTGCGCGTATTCGATCCCGCCGGCAAGGAGGTGGTGTTCATCGGTTCCAACGACCCGCGCGTGCCGGTGGGTCTGGGCTGGCTGCGTGCTTCGCATCGCAAGCTCGATCCGCAGCGCAGCCGGCCCTACCGGCCCTGGCACACGCACGATGAGGAATGGCCATTAACCCCGGGCGGGCCGGTCGAGCTCGACATCGAGATCTGGCCGACCTCGATCGTCGTGCCGCCGGGCTATCGGATTGCGCTCACCGTCCGCGGCAAGGATTACGAATATGACGGCACCGACGCGGGGCTTCCCAATGCGCCCTACCCGATGAAAGGTGTCGGCCCCTTCACGCACGCCGATCCGCACGACCGCCCGGCCGCCGTTTTCGCGTGCCGCAATGCCTTGCACTTCGGCGCCGGCAAGATGCCTTATCTCTTGTTGCCGGTGATCCCGGAGTCGTAAGCTTCTCGGGAATTCAACTGAAAGGTCTCCGATGCGGCACGTCTTGCGTCTACTGGCGGCTTTGCTCACTGTTCTCGCTTGCGCGGCGCCGAGCGCCGCGCAGCAATATCCGAGCCGCGTCGTCACCATCATCGTGCCCTATCCGGCGGGCGGGCCGACCGATCAGCTCGCGCGCGTGCTGGCGCCGGCGCTCTCCGACAAGCTCGGGCAGAATTTCATCGTCGAGAACGTGAGCGGCGGCGCGACCGTCATTGCCACCGGACGCGTCGCCCGCGCCGCGCCCGACGGCTCCACGCTGCTGCTGCACAATCTGCAGATTTCCGCGAACGTCTCGCTCTATCACAACCTGCCGTTCGACACCGAGAAGGATCTCACGCCCGTCATCTTCATCAACAACAATCCGCTGGTGCTGATCGGCCGCAAGACGCTCGAGCCCAACACGGCCAAAGAGCTGATCGCATATATGAAGACCAAGGTGGTGAAGATGGCGCATCCCGGCGTCGGCGCGACCGGCCATCTCGCCACATCGCTGTTCGCCCAGGAGGCGCACGTCACCGTCGATCACATCCCCTACCGCGGCGCCGCGCCCGCGCTCCAGGACATCGCCGGCGGTCACGTCGATTTGTTTTTCGCCACGCCACAGTCGGTGGTGCAGCCGGTCGGTTCCGGGCAGATGAAGGCCTACGGCATCACCGCCAAGGAGCCATCGCCGCAATTTCCCACCGCCGCGAGCTTCGTGCAGGAGCTCGGCCCAAAGCTCGAAATTCTCTACTGGCACGCGCTGTTCGCGCCGGCGGGAACGCCCGATGCCGTCGTCGAGAAACTCAATTCGGCGTTGCAAGCGATCATGGACGACCCCGCGATTCTGAAGTCGTGGGCGGAGAGCGGTGTCGCGCCTTACCCGAAGGATCAGCGCTCGCCCGCCGCCGCGCGGGCGCTGCTCAAGAACGAGATCGCGCGCTGGGGCCAGGTCATCCGCGACAACAACATTCAGGCGACGATGCAATAGCGCGTGTGCGCGCCTGCAAGGGGCTGCGGGCACATCGAAGATCGGGCGGGGAAGCCGATGCGCTTTGATCTTTTGCAGCGGAAGCAAACGCATTTCGTACTGTGGCGTCCGGCGGTCCCCAGCCCGCCGCCCGCGCTCGTCATTGGCACCTTTCAGGCAGGGAACCCGCCGAGCTTTCACCAGCTGAACAGATTCGATCTCGCCCCTTCGCAGGTATCGGCCGATCTCTGGGAGCTGCCTGCCGCCGCCTGCGGGCTCGCGGACAATCGCGTCTATCACTATTGGTTCGAGGTGACGAACGCCAACCCGAAGACGCCGTCGACGGCTCGCATTCTGTGCACGGATCCGACCGCCTCGACGGTGGATTGGCGGCTGCGCCCGATGCTGCCGTCGCCTTTCACCGACGACGATCGCAGCCCGGCCGCCGTGCTCAAGTGGCGCAATGGCAAGCTCGTCCCAAGCGACCCCGGCGGAGAGGAACCGGACTGGGCGAACGATCTCCCTCTCGACAGTCTTCCCGCCAATAACCGGCTCGTCATCTACGAGCTCCCGACCCGGTGGGGCCGAACCGAGGCGGAGGGCACCGTCAGCATCGGTGGGGGAACGTTCCGCGACGTTGTTGCGCTCGTGGAGCGGAGCGCGGCGCCCAGCAACTTCGCGGGGGTGGCTGCGCTGGCGGTCGGCCAGGCGCATCTGGAGGACCTCGGCGTCAATGCGCTCGAGCTCTTGCCTCCCGCCGACAGCTTCGTCGACCGCGAATGGGGCTACGCGACGAGCAACTATTTCGCCGCCGATTTTGATTTGGGTTTTCCGAAGGGCCATGCCTCGCCGACGGCAACGGCGGACCTTGCGGCGCTTGTGACCGCGTGCCATCGGCACGGCCTGCGATTCTTCGCCGACGTCGTGATGGCCTTCGCCACGCGCTACACGTATCGGTACGTCAACTTCCTCGACTTTCACGTGCACCGCGGCACCGGCGATCCGGAAGAGGACGCGCGCGACGACTTTGGCGGCGACCTCTTCAAGTACAACTTCCGCACCGACGGCTACGACCCGATCGACGGCGCAACCGCGCGTCTCGTTCCGGCGCGGCGGCTCATGCTCAGCTGCCTCGCGCGCTGGATGCTCGACTTTCGCATCGACGGCATCCGCATGGACAGCGTGCCCAACATCATGAACTGGGACTTCGTGCAGGAATACAAGGACCTGGCACGCACCGTGTGGCGCTCGCGCTCCGCCGCGCAGGGCCTTGCGCCTCAAGCCGCCGATGAACGCTTCCTCGTCGTGGGTGAAGATTTGGCGGTGCCCATCGATCTTGTGCGCCAGCAGCGCCTCGACGGCCTCTGGAACGAAGAGTTCAAGCGGATGGTCCGCAGTGCAATCCTGGGGCAGAACGATCAAAAAGAGCCAAGTTTCGAATGGACGGTGCGCAAACTGATCGACTGCCGTCTGCTCGGCTTCGCCGATGGGGCGCAGGCGATCAACTACGTGACCTCGCACGATGTCGAGGGCTTTCGCAACGAACGCCTGTTCAATTTTCTCAACAACAACGGCGTACGGGAGACGGAACGGCGGATCAAGCTTGCGTTCGTCTGCTTGATGACCGCGGTCGGCATTCCGATGATTTTTGCCGGCGAAGAGTTCGCCGACGAACATGATCTTCCGGTCGTTCATCCGCAGAAGCAAATCGACCCCGTAAACTTCGACCGCCTGCAGGAGCCGTGGCGCCGGCGCGTCTTCGACTATGTCGCGCGTCTTACTCATTTTCGCACGCGCTCTCCTGCGCTCGCGGTGAACGACACGGACTTCATCCACGTGGATTTCGAAGAGGGTAAGCGCGTGCTCGTCTGGAAGCGGGGACGCCCAGGTGCCGATGATGCCGTCGTCGTCCTCGCCAACTTTTCGGATTTTGAGACCACGCGGCCGTTCGATCCCGCCTCCGAGTACCGCGTGCCGAATTGGCCGGCCAGCCCGGCAGGCCGGCGCTGGCGCGAGATCACCCAGGATCGCGACGTGCCGCCCGAATGGGCCGGGCGCGAGCCGATCTTCCCGTGGGAGGCCAAGGTCTACGCCTTGGCGTGAATCCGCTTTCGGCTAGATCCCCATATAGCCGCGATAGGCCTTCCAGAAGCCGCGCACCGCGGCTTCGGTCACACGGTTGTCGTCGGAGGCAACGCTGGCGCCGCCCATCTCCACGACCGAGAGAAGATCGGCGGCGTTGGCGACCGCGCGCTGCACGAAGCCGGGCGCGGCGCCATCCTCCATGGAAATGTAGCCGGCCGGGCCGATCAGATTGGCTTGCCGCAAGCGGCGCTCGGTCATCTCCGCATCGTCGCCGGCAAAGCCGAAGCAGGTCCAAACCAGTTCGGTTTTATCGAGGCCTTGCGGCACGAGCCGCCGCACCGCCAGGCTGTTGCGCGTCTGCTGCAAAACGAACGTCGGGAACACGGAGAGAATTTGCAAACCCACGCCGTCGCCGAATTCGTCGACCGCCTCTAGCAATTCCGGCGCCTCGAGCCCGAATCCTTCCTGCGCCGCGCGCATGCCGGCCTGCTCGTATTCCTTGCCGCCGGAGTCGGCGGCGAGCGAATAGCTTACGTGGTGGCCGCCCGAATCGCTCACCACGATGCCGCCCTGCTGCGACAATCGATTGAGCCGAAAGGTGGTGAAGAACGTGTGCAACAAGCTCGCGTGATAGGTATCCTTGACGTTTTCCATGTAGAGCTTCCAGTTGCTCGGCAGCGTCTGGCTGTAGCCGCCGAGCACCTTCACCGGTGCGCGCATCACGCGGCGGATCCGCGCCACGATCTCGGCGCCGAGATATTGCTCGAGCGGCGGCGCGTCCGCCGACAGCGTGCCGAAGATGAGGCCGGCCAGCGTCTCGAGCTTGAACTTCCGCGGTCCGTATGTCTCGGGGCGGCAATCCGGCGGCATCCCGCCTTTGCCGCGCAGCCCCTTGCGGAATGCGACGCCGGTCAGGTTGCCGCAGAGATCGTAGCTCCAGTTGTGATAGACGCAGGTGATATCGCGCGCCTCGCCGCTCTCGTTGAGCACCAGCAGCGACCCGCGATGGGCGCAGCGATTCTCGAAGGCGTGAAGCTTGCCCTCGTTATCGCGGGTCACCACGACCGGCATTTCGCCGAGGCTCGAGCGGCGATAGCTGTTGGGGCGTGGTAGCTCGGCCTCGAGGCAAAGAAAATTCCAGGTCGGTCCGCGGAAGATGCGCGACTGCTCCTCCTCGTAGATGTCTTGGTCCGAATAGACCCAATAGGGTACGCGGGTGAGGCCTTCCGCGGGCCAGCGGTGCGCGTCGCTTGCAATCGTCATGGAAACCTCTTCTACAGCGGCCGCCGCGCGATGAAATATGCAATGAAGACGAGCGGCAGCGCAACGAGGCTGCCAGCTGCAAAAATCGTGGCGAACGTCAGCCCCCCTGGATCATGCAACGGTCCGATTCCGAATGCGGCAACGCCGTAGCCGAGCTGATAGAACGCGATCAGTTCCCCCGCCATCAAGGCCGAGAGATGCGGAAACTCTTTGCCGGCAAAGCTGATGCTCAGCGGCAGGAACGCCGAGCACGCCAAACCGGCAAGACCAAGCGCAATGATCCCCCCGGCTTGGCCCTGCACGTGCGCAACAATCTGCAAGGCGATGAGCAGAAAGACTGGAAGCGCGGCATAGATCCACCGCGCGGGCACGTATCGAGCGATCACGGCGATGCCCACGCGCCCCAGCGTGACCATCACCCAGAAGGCGGCCAGCGCAAAGGCGGCGCCGCCGGCCGACACGCTTCGCTCGCCGGTAAGATAGAGCATGGCCCAGTTGCCGTTGAGCGTCTCGAGGATGCCATAGACGAACACGGCTGCGGCATAGAGCCAGAACCGTTCCGGCAGATTGTCCCAGCCGATCGAGGCGCGGGGACCGGACGCGCTCTCGGCTGTTAGCGACTGCGTCAAAGCGACCGCGAAGATCAGCACGAAAACGCATGCCACTGCGACGGGGAGCAGCCACCATGCGCCGAGCGCCAGCACCGCCGCGACCAGCACCGGCGCGAGCGCGGTTCCCACCCCGAGCAGTGCGTTGAGCACCAGGACCGCCCGAT
>CBFGVM010000264.1:0-6156 GCA_965652015.1 uncultured Alphaproteobacteria bacterium | reverse complement strand
ATCACGCCAGATGCGGAATCTTCGGCCGCTCGCCGCGCGCCTTGCCGGTGATCGGCGGTCGCGGCAGCTTGGGGCGGCCCGCTTCCATGACGAAGGTGTGCTCAAGCGAATACCACGGCCCTTTGACGTCCGGCGCCGGCGGCTTCTCGTTCTCGTGGCGCACGTAATTGCCGATGAGATGGCGCGTGACGCCGAACTGAACGTCGCTGTCGATGAACTTGTCGTCCTGCACATAGAGCTGGGAGATCAGCGTCTTGAACCCCTCCTTGCAGGCCAGGAAATGCAGGTGCGCCGGGCGCATATTATGCCGGCCTTGCGCGCGCAGGAGTTCCCCGGTCGGCCCGTCGATCGGGATCGGATAGCCGGCGGGCTTGACGCTGCGAAAGCTGATGCGACCGTTCGCGTCGGTGAAGAACTTGCCGCGCAGGTTCATCTCGGCCTGTATGGGGTCCTGGTTCTCGTAAAAACCTTCGGGCGAGGAATGCCAGACGTCGACCTCGGCGCCGGCGACGGGATTCCCCGCGCGATCGTGGAATGTGGCATGAGCGAACAACGCCGGTCCCGGCGTTGGCGAGCGCACGATGGAGCCGCCGTTCGGAGTTACGGGGGAATGCATGCGCCAGAACGGCCCGAGCATGTTGTGGTCGGTTTCCGTCGCCCCCTGATTGCCGTTGTTGATGAGGCAGATCAGCGCCGATAGTCCCAGCGAGCCCGCCATCAGCACCGCCTCGTTGTGGGACTCGCTGCTGTGCTTGCCGATGGCGACGATGTAGCCCATCGCAGCGTGGAACTCCTCCTCCGTCAGCCGCGTCTCGCGCACGAAGTCGTGCAGATGGCGCACGAAGGCGGACATGATCTCCTTGAAGCGGGGGTCCGGGGCGCGCTGCAGCTCCGACAGGACCGCGGCGGTGACGTCCTTTTGAGTCTCAATGATCATGGCTCGCCTCTTCGCAGCGTCGGGCGCAGGGGTTCGCTGGCACCAGCCTGCCGAGGTGAGGACAATAGAAAGAAGTCGTCGCCGAATTCAATGCGTGCTCGCGACCATCGCCGCGGGCAGGAGACTAATGATTCGCATCGCCGCCGAGGAAGCCGGCAATCTTCCAGGCGCTCCCGTCCTTGAGATAGCACAACTGTTCGCCCCCGATCGGCAGGATCGTGTCGATCGGCACATAACCCACCTTTCCGACAGCGGTTAGCACTTTGGCGAAGGTTTGGAGCACCGCGTTGGCAGGCGAGTCATCGGGAAGAACGCGCACCAGATAGAGTCCGAGTTTGTCGACCACCGCCGCGTCCTGTTTTGCCGCCGCGCGCACTTCGATGCCGTCCCGGATCGGGAATGCCCAGTCGGCGGCATCGGTCTGGGTGGTATTGGCAAGCTCGTCGGCGGCGCGGTCGTCGAAGTCCGGCTCCGCCGGTGCGCAGAACACGCCTTTGCGCTGCGGGTCGGCCATGACGGTTGTCTCGTTCGCGTAGGCCGCGAGCGCCTCCCAGCCGAACCCGTCCGTCCCCTCGAGGCCCAGCGCCTTGCTGAGATTGTCGATCGCGGACTTCCGCTTGTCGGCAAGGTCTTTGTCTTCCGGCACCCAGAAGAAATTCGGCGCGACCAACCGCGTGAGCGCTGCGCGATCCTTGTTTTTGGCAATTTCAGCGAGCTGCTTGCGGAAACTCTCGAAGCTCGGGTCATTCAGTCCCGGCGGCAGCGTGATGGGCACCGGCTTGTATGGTCCAAGTTTTGGTTCAGGCTGGGTTTGCGCCGGCGGCTGTGCTTGTGCCGGCGGCTGTGCTTGCGCCATGACCGTCACGGGGGCGAGCACGCCCGCGATGACGAGCGCAGCTGCGACGATGTGCGTGGAGGAGAGGGTTAGGTGCCGCATCGGGAGGGTCTCCCATGGTCCAAGCGCTTATGTTAGCGCCGGATTTAGCCCGCTCTACGGCAAGAAAAAAGGGGCTTTGGGGGAACCGCGCGCGCAAAAAATTGCGGGCAGCGTTGCTTAGTCGGCGGCTATCTCCACCCGCGGCAATGCATCGGGCTGAAAGCGCAGGAGAAAAGCGGCTCCGGCCGCGGGGCGAATGCGGCCGGAGCCGCCAGTGACATGACGAACGCGCACGCTACTATTTACGACAAAGATATGCGGAGGGCGTTTCCTTAAGCGCTCCCGCATATATCGGGTGCGTGTTACAGCAGCATGACGGATCGCCTGGCTGTGGATCACTTGCTCGACCAACAGGCGAGCGCGTGTCCGGGTTTGCGGGGCCAGCGCGCGCTTCGGGGCGGGGACGGATCGAGCCGGAGGACGCTGATACCCTTCCAATTTTTCATGCCTTGGCCATGATTTGGAAAGGCGACCTGCCGCAGGCTTGACGTTGCGGCCGGGGACGATGGTGCTGCGGTAGCGTCCGTCCGGTCGAAAAGGGTTGACGCATGGCCCTTGATCCGAAAGTCCAGGCTGCGCTCGCCTTGCACCGGTTCGGCGTTGGGCCGCGTGCGGGATCGATCGCAGCGATTGCGTCCGATCCCCGCGGCGCGCTGCTCGCCGAATTGGACCGCCCGGGCGCAGGCCGCATCAGCGATCCAGATTTGCTGACGAGCGGAGTGGCCGCGCGCGTGGCGTTTGCCTATCAGGAGGCGCAGCGCGCGGCACGGCAGGCTGAACGCGCCGCACAGCCGGCCATGGCGCCAGGCAGCGGCGGCGCGCCGGAGATGAAGGATCAGACGCCGCCTGCGTCCGCGCCAAGGCCCAATCCGGGGCCGAGCTTGCCGCAGCAGATTTATCTCTCCGAAGCGAAGGCGCGCATCAATGCGGCGTTCGCCGCCGAAATCGGGTTTGCCGAACGGCTCGTCTGGTTCTGGTCGAACCATTTCTGCGTGTCGGCGGACAAGGGCAATGTGCGCCAGATTTGCGGCGCTTACGAGCGCGAAGTCATCCGCGCCAACGTGCTCGGCCGCTTCGGCGACATGCTGCTGGCCGCCGAATCCCATCCGGCGATGCTCATCTACCTCGACAATGCGCGCTCCATCGGCCCCGACTCCATGGCCGGCCTGCGGCAGAAACGTGGGCTCAACGAGAATCTGGCGCGCGAGATTCTGGAGCTGCATACGCTCGGTGTGCGTACCGTCTATACGCAGGAGGACGTCACTCGTTTCGCCAATGTGATCACGGGCTGGACCGTGGTGCCGTTTCGCCAGGATCCGGTGCGCGGCGGCGAGTTCGAATTCAATCCGCGCATGCATCAGCCCGGCGCGCAGACGGTGATCGGTAAGAGCTATCCCGACGGCGGCTTGGATCAGGGACGCGCGGTGCTCGCCACGCTCGCGCGCCATCCCGCGACTGCCAAGCAGGTGGCAACCAAGCTCGCGCGCCATTTCATCGCCGATGAGCCGCCGCCCGCCCTGGTCGACCGGCTGGCAAAGCGCTTCCTCGCCACGCAAGGCGATTTGAAAGAGATAGCGAAGGCGCTGGTGGCGGCGCCGGAGTCCTGGGAGACGCCGCGCGCCAAGCTCAAGCGTCCAGGCGAATGGGTCGTTGCGGCCCTGCGCGCGGTGGGGGTCACACCCGCCGAGATCGGCCCCGTGATGCAGGCGCACAACCTGTTGGGCGAGCCGCTGTGGCGACCATCAGCTCCCAAGGGCTTCGCCGACGAAACCGCGCCCTGGCTCGACGGACTGGCGCAGCGTCTCGACATCGCCAATCAATTCGCCCGCCGTTTCGGTGCGGATGCCGATCCGCGAGAGGTGTTCGAAGAGGTGCTCGCGCCGCTCGCCTCGGCCGAAACGCGGCAGGCCATCACGCGCGCCGAAAGTCGCCCGCAAGCGCTCGCGCTTCTGTTCATGGCGCCGGAATTCCAGCGCCGATGATGCGGACGCCCGGTCGGCTTTGCCACACGGGGCGAGGCATCGAAGGAGATGAGCCGATGACATTCAATCCGCACGCCGCGACGCGCCGCGACCTGCTGCTCGCCTCCGGCACGCTGTTCGCCTGGGCCTATCTGCCGAAACTGGCGCGCGCGGAGGGCCGCGATCCGCGCCTCCTGGTCATCGTGCTACGCGGCGCGCTCGATGGGCTCGCGGCGGTGGCGCCGGTGGGCGATCCGGACTGGGTCGCGCTACGGGGCGACAAGGCGCTCACGCTGGACGGCAAGCCCCCCGCGCTCCCGCTCGACTCCTTCTTCGCGCTCAATCCGGCAATGCCCAACCTGCATCGTCTCTACAAATCGGGGGAGGCGACGATTGTGCATGCGGCGGCGACGTCTTACCGGGAGCGCTCCCACTTCGACGGCCAGGACGTGCTGGAGAGCGGTCTTGCCAAGCCGGGCGCGGCCGACAGCGGCTGGCTCAACCGCGCGCTCGCCTCGCTGCAGCCGGGCGACCGTGCCGGCGGTTCCCGCGACGCCTTCGCGATCGGCCCGATTGCGCCGTTGGTTGTGCGCGGGCCGGCGCCGGTCCTTTCGTGGACGCCGCGGCGATTGCCGCCGACGAGCGATGACACAGTGGCGCGGCTCATCGAACTCTATCGCCACACCGATCCTGTCCTCGCCCGCGTGCTCGAGGAGCGCATGGGGCTTGCCACCATTGCACGCGCCGGCGGCATGGACGGCGAGCAGCCGCGCCCCGTTGGAGCCGGGCAGGTGCGCGCCTATTTCGCGGAGTCCGCCGGCACGGCGGCGAAGTTTCTCGCCCGCGCCGATGGTCCACGCATCGGCGCGCTCGCGTTCGATGGTTGGGACACCCACGCCGCTGAAGGCGCGACGAACGGCCGGCTCGCAATGTTGCTCGGCGCGCTCGACGGCGCCATTGCTGCGATCGAGGCAGAGATGAGGGATGCTTGGCGCGACACGGTCGTCGCCATCATCACCGAATTCGGCCGCACCGCGCGCATCAACGGCACCGACGGCACCGATCACGGCACCGCAACGGTGGCGTTGCTCGCCGGCGGCGCCCTCAAAGGCGGCCGTGTCATCGCCGACTGGCCCGGGCTCAAGCCTGCCAGGCTGCATGACGGGCGCGACCTCAAGCCCACGACCGATCTGCGCGCGGTGCTCAAAGGCCTGCTCAAAGACCACCTGCGCGTCGAGCCGGCCGTGCTCGCGACCAAGGTGTTTCCGGACAGCGGCGCAGTGAAACCGATGGCGGGTCTGCTGCAGCAGGCGTAGCGCCTGCCAACGCCTCAGTTCGTCATTCTCGGCTCGCCGGCTCGCCCCGGAATGACTCACCGTCGGCGGTTGGCCTTTCTCTTTCGGCAGGAGACTCTACCGCTCAGCGCTGGCGGCCGCGCGAAAAGCCTTCTCGAAAGCATTGAGATCGGCTGCCGCGACGTCGGAGACCGCCCAATAGGTCACGCCGCTGTCGGTCCAGGAGACAATATTGTAGCCGGCAATCTGCCCTTGGGGCATCGCTGCCATCCGGCGGGCGGGAGCTTCGCTGAGGCTGATCAGGTGCTGGCGGCGGCGATAGACGAGGGTTGGAACCGGAGTGCGTCCGATCACGTCGACGCGGCCGCCGACCAGGGGAAAGCCTTCGCTCGCGAGATCGACGACGCGCGGTGCCTCGGGAATGCGGCCGTTGAACCAGGGCTTGACGGTGTGCCGGTCGGAGGAGCCGACATCGACCGGCTGCGGCGCCATCAACGCGCGCATGTGATTGGCTACGACCAGGTCGGCATCGGCGGGGCCGGGAGCGAGCGCAAGCCAAGTCGCGCCGCTGCCGATGAATGCGGCCACCGCGACCGAGGCCGCGAGCGCGCGCCAAGACGGATGCGAGGCGGTGCGCGCAGCCGCGGACCGCAAGCCGAGGGTGGCTTCGATCCGGCGGGCGAGACCCGGCGGGGCGCCTTCGCGCGGCAGCCGCTCCGCGATCACGCGCCGCAGCGCCTCGATCCGCTCGCGTTCGGCCGCGAGCGCCGGATCGTCGGCGAGCTGACGCTCCACGTCCAGCGCGTTGGCAGGATCGAGCTCGCCGTCGAGATAGGCGTGAACGAGCAAGCGCGGATCGGTGGTGGGAGGTGTCATGACCCGCCTTTTGCCTCGTCCGTTGCGACGCGCTCGATCAACCGGCGGCGGGCGCGCGCGAGCCGCGACATCACCGTGCCGATCGGCACCTTGGTCACTTCGGCGATCTCCCTATAGTCCAGGCCCTGCACGTCACGCAGCACCAGCGTT
>CBFGVM010000263.1:0-6188 GCA_965652015.1 uncultured Alphaproteobacteria bacterium | reverse complement strand
AGGCCGCGGTTGGTGTATTTCTTGGCGATCGAGATGACGAGGCGCAGGTTTGCCTCCACCATCTCTTTCTTGGCCTGGCGCGCTTCGCGCTCGCCCTTCTGCACCATCTGCACGATCTTGCGGAACTCGCCGATCTCGAGCCCGGTCTCGCCGGCGAGCACCTGGATTTCGTGGCGGTGCTGCTTGACCTTGTCCTTGTCCCTGGCGATGAGGCTCTTCCAGCCTTTTGCGCTCAGTTTGGACGCGCGATTGAGCCAACGCGGATCGAGCTCGGAGCCCTGGTAATTCTTGAGAAAGTCCTCACGCGCGACGCCGTGGCTCTCGGCAAGCCGCATCAAGCGGCCCTCGTAGCCGACGAGGCGCTTGTTGATGTCGTAGAGCTGCTCGACCAGCGCGTCGATGCGCGCCTGATTGAGCCGCAGCGACTTCACCTCGCTGATGATCTCATCCTTGAGCTTTTTGTAGCGGCGCTCTTGCGCGGGCGAGAGTGAATCGTTGCGCAGCTTGTTCTGGATGTCCTGGTCCTGCAGGCGGCGCAGCCGTTTGTAGGCATCGGCGATGTTGTCGAAGGTCTCGACCACCTTGGGCTTGAGCTCGGCCTCGATGGCGGCGAGCGAGAGCGAATTCTCCATATCGTCGTCGTCGAAGTCTGCTTCGCTGGGCGCAGCCTCTGCCTCGGCCTCCTCGCCGTTGGCGCGCTCGGGCGCACCCTTGAACGGCGTTGCCGCCACGGGCGCAGCAGGCGGAGCCGGCGTCTGCGCCAGCGCGGAGGCACCGCCTGCCGGCGTGCCTGCCGCTCCGATCGGCTGGCCGTCCGCGCCGATCACCGGCGCCGGCATGGCCTTGGCGTCGGGGCCGGCATAAGTCGCTTCAAGATCGATGATGTCGCGCAGGAAGACCTTGCCCTCGTTGAGCTCGTCGCGCCAAATGATGATGGCCTGAAAGGTGAGCGGGCTCTCGCACAGGCCGGCGATCATCGCCTCACGGCCGGCCTCGATGCGCTTGGCGATCGCGATCTCGCCCTCGCGCGAGAGCAGCTCCACCGAGCCCATTTCGCGCAGATACATGCGCACCGGATCGTCGGTGCGTTCGGTCGGCTCCTTGGTCTCGGCCTTGGCCGGAACCTTCTGCTGGACCTCGACCAGGTCGCCGCCCTCGCTCTCGGGCTCTTCGTCGGCCTCCTCGCGTGCCTCCTCGCCCTCTTCGCTCGGCTCCTCGGTCTCGACCACGTTCACGCCCATCTCGCTGAACATGGCCAGCACGTCCTCGATCTGCTCGGAATTGACCTCCTCGGAGGGCAATACCGAGTTGATCTGGTCATGGGTGACGTAGCCGCGCTTCTTGGCGGTGCGGATGAGCTTTTTGACTGCAGCGTCGGAGAGATCGAGCAGCGGCAGCGGCGTATCGGGCGTTTCGGACGCCTCCTTTTCGGGCGTCTCTTCCTTTTCTTTCTCTTTTTGCGCTGCCTTGGTCTTGCTCGCCATACGTCCTCTCCTGCAGACGCCCCCGTCTGGGAGCGCCGATCACGCCACCCCTACCCTATGCGGGGAGAATCAACGGCTTTTGGGGCCCGCCCGAGCCACGCCCCAAATTGCCTCGATTCGGACCCGCCGAGTGTCATCGGCGCCGCTTAAGCCCCGATTAAGCCTCCATTTACAACAGAAGCCAAAGGCTTAGCCCTGGTTCCACGCCCGGGCACCCCTTGGCTTCCCAGCATTCATAGAGACTGAACCGGCCGGCCCGAGGAGGCTCCAAAACCCTCGATCAGAGCCTCGGTTCCGTCGAGCAACGCCAGCCGGGCCTTCACATCCTGCAGCCAGGAATAGTTGGCCTCGGTCGGCTCCTGCCCCAGGGCCTGCTCCGCGTCTCTGAGTTCCTTAGTTAGGCAATGCCATTGCCGATGCAAGGCGACAAGCTGCTTCCATGTCGTGAGCACGTCGTCGGGCGCAGCCTCCGGCCGGGCCCCCCAAACCGAAGGCGTGGTGATGACCCTGTGAATGCGGGCCGCGGTTTCCGCAAGGCCCCGGCGGTCGAGTTCGGCGAGCATGGCGGTGCCATCCGGCGCGCCGCCATGGGCAAAAACGTCGATCAGTTCGCCCTTGAGCTTGGCCGCCTCGAGGTGGCGGAACTCCACTGCTGCGAACTCCTCCAGGTGCTCGTGCAGGAGCCAAGGATGATTGATCACCGCCTGCAGGATGAGCGCCTCGCGCAGCGCAATGGCGGCGCGCTGCCCGCGATGAACAGGGCTCGAGGACAGTTGCGTGCTCGCCGCGACATAGGGCTCGCCCGCAAGCGCGCGCGCAGCGAATGGCGAACCCCGTCCAACCGATAGCGGATTGCGACCAATCCTTCCGTTTCTATTCGCTAGTCGCCATTCGCTATTCGCCGTGCGGGGAAGGCGTTGCCGCCTCATCGGCCGCTCGTCGCCCGCAAACAAATGCCGTAACTGGTCGGCGAAGTCGCGACGATAATATTTGCGCACGGAGTCGTCCGCGATCATCGCCGTTACCTCGGCAAGGCGCGCTTCGAATGCGGCGCGCCGCTCGGGCGTGTCGAAGCTGCCGGCCTCGGTCTCGCGCACCCACAATACCTGGGCGAGCGGACGCGCGGCGGCGATCACGTCGTTGACGGCCGCCCGGCCGCCCGCGCGCACGAGATCGTCGGGATCATGGCCCTCGGGGAGGGCCGCGAATTTCAAGCTCTTGCCCGGCTTGATCAGCGGCAAGGCCAGATCGACGGCCCGGTAAGCGGCACGGCGTCCGGCGGCATCTCCGTCGAAGCAAAGCGTAGGCTCATCCGCCATCTTCCAGAGCAGGACGAGCTGCTCGGCGGTGAGCGCAGTGCCCAGCGGCGCAACCGTTGCCTCGAAGCCCGCGCTCACCATGGCGATCACGTCGATATAGCCTTCGACTGCGATCAGCGGCGCGCCCTTGTGCGCGGCCACGCGCGCGGTAGCGGCGTTGTAGAGCGTTGCGCCCTTATGGAAGAGCGCCGTCTCTGGCGAGTTGAGATATTTTGCCTGGGCGTCCTTTTCGAGGGCGCGCCCGCCGAAGGCGATCACGCGTCCGCGCAGATCGGTGATCGGAAACATCACGCGATCGCGGAAGCGGTCGTACGGAAGCGGAATGTCATCGCCCGCCACCAGTAACCCCGCCTCGATCATATCCTCGGCCGCGATGCCGGCCTTACCGAGATGCTCCTTCAGCGCGAAGCGTTCGGGCGGGGCATAGCCCAAGCGGAACCTGAGCTGGATCGCCGGGTCGACCCCACGGTCGGCAAGATAGCCGCGCGCCTTGGCGCCTGCGCGAGAGGCGAGCGTCGCCTCGAAGAATTTCGCCGCCAGCTCAACGATATCGTTGAGCGTTTTGCGCCGTTCCTCGCGCGCGTCCTCCTCGGGCGAGACCTTGGGCAGCGGGATACCGGCCTGGGCCGCCAGCCGCTCGACCGCTTCGGGGAAGCTCACCCCCTCGGTCATCATCACGAAGTCGAAAATCGTGCCGTTCTTGCCCGAGGAGAAATCGAACCACGCCATTTTCTGGTCGTTCACGAAAAACGAGGGCGTTTTCTCCTTGTTAAAGGGGGAAAGTCCCTTCCACTCGCGTCCCGCCTTTTTGAGGCGCACGCGGCGGCCGACGACCTCCGAAACGGGAAGGCGCGCGCGCAGTTCGTCGAGGAATTGAGGCGGAAAACGCATCAGGGCGACCCGGTGATTCGCTCAATCTCCCAGTATAGGCCCGCGCGGCACGCCAGAGGGGCGGCAGGAGATTGTCCCAGTTATCCACAAGGGTGGTCTGCTAAGATGAGCAAACAATTCGCGGCGAGGACACGATGATCACAACCAATGAGGCGGCGATGACCCGCCGCGGCATGCTGGCAAGCGCCGGCGCCGGCGCGAGCGCAGCGGCTTTGGGCGGAACGCCGGCACGGGCACAGAGCGGCGCACGCAATACGTTCGTGCTGGTACACGGCGCTTGGCACGGCGGCTGGTGCTGGCGCCGCGTCGCCGATCTTCTTCAACAGCGCGGGCACAAGGTGTTCACGCCGACGATGACGGGCTTGGGCGAGCGCTCGCACCTCATCGACGGTAAGATCAGTCTCACCACCCACGTGACCGACATCGTCAACGTCATCAAGTGGGAAAGCCTCAACGACATCGTGCTTGTCGGCCATTCATATGGCGGCATTATTATTCCGGGCGTGGCCGAAGCGATGCGCGACGCCATCGGCTCGATCGTCTTCCTCGACGCCTTCGTGCCGGAAAGCGGCGATAGTGTAGCGGCCAAGGCCTCTCAGCCCGTTCGGGAATCGATCACCGCCGCGGTGGAGAAAGGCGAGGTGGTCATGAAGCCGGTCTCGGCCGCAGCGTTTCGGGTGAACGAAAAGGACCGCGCCTGGGTCGATGCCATGTGCACGCCGCATCCGCTCGCGACCCTCACCGACAAGATCACCCTGACCGGCGCGCGCGAGCGCATCGCCAAGAAGGCCTTTATCCGCGCCAAGGGGTATCCCAGCATCCCGTTCGATGCCGCGCAGGAGCGGGCCAAGGCCGACGGATGGCGCGTCTATGAGTTGCCGTGCGGCCACGACGCCATGGTCGACATGCCGGAGCAGCTCACGGATATTCTGGTAGAGGTGGCTTAGCACCGCAATGATGCCGGACGGGTTAACTACGCGACACTGCTCTAACTCAGGTAATCCAGCATCATAAACGCGTAGACCTTGGCCGCATCGGCGGTGCGCTCGACCGAAGCCATGTCGTGGTCGGTGTGGGCGTATTGATGTTCGCCGGGTCCGAAATTGGCGGTCGCGATCCCGACATGATTGAGATAACCCTGGTCGAAGGCCGACGGCGAATAGTAGGTCTCCGCCGGCTTGCCCAGCATCACTTCGCTCGCGCGCAGGAGCGCGCGCACCACGGGTGACTCCGTCGTCACCAGCGATGGATACATGTACGGCCCGAGCCGCACCTCGACGCCATAGGTCTTGCCGCTGACCGGATCCTTGATCCGCTCGACCTCCTTGGCGATGCGCTCGATCTCGGCAAAGGCGTCGTTCGGATCCTCTCCCGGCAGCAGGCGTCGGTCGAGTGTGAACTCGCAGCGTTCCTGCACCGTGTGGGTCGATTCGGGAAAGCTGCGAACGTGATTGACCGTCAACGATTGTCTGCCCAATTGCGGATGGGTCTTGTCCACCTTCACCTTGTCCAGCAGCAGGCGGATCGCCTCGGTCGCGCCGGTGATGGCGTTGACGCCGTCCCAGGGCCGCGACGAATGGCAGGGCGAGCCCTTCACCGTCACGAATACGTCGATGCGGCCGCGGTTGCCGAGGGTGATCTTGAGCCCGGTCCCGCCTAGCACCGCCATATCGGCGCGCACGCCCGCGCCCTCGACCACGCTCTTGATGGCGTCGTGCTTTCCGGTCTCGCCCGACACGCAACAGGTGAAGATGAGCTTGCCGTTGATTGGGATCTTGCTCGCGATCACGGTTTCCATGGCGTGCAACATTGCCGCGAGATTTGCCTTCTGCTCGCTCGCCCCCTTCCCCATCACGCATTCGCCGGGAAGGCGGTATGTCGCGCCGTCGACCACGTCGCCCGCGTACGGGTTGGGCATGGTCGCGGCCGGCTGGTTCATGGCGTTGCCGATGAGCATCAGCGATTTGCCGCTCGCTCCCGCTCCGTAGGTCGCGATCAGATTGCCCATTGCATCGTAGCGGATGTCGCTAAAACCCATGGCGCGCAGCCGCGGCTCGATCGCCGAGGTGATGAACGCCTTGAGCAGCGGCTCGTCCTCGAGCAGCTCGGTCTGCGGGCTCGGCACCTTGACGAGCGCGACCAACAGGTCCTTCGCGCGCTGGCGCGAAATTTGCCGCTCCAGCAGCGCCTTGATGTCGCTCATCGACCTGCCCTCGGCAGCCATATGCCGACGCCGTTCTCGAGCGCGCGCCGATACAGGAAGTGGGCGAGCGCGACGTCCTGCGAAACCACGCCTGTGGTGTGGATGAGAATCCGCTCGTCGTCGCGTTCCCGGCCTTTCTTTGAGCCCGCTACCAGCTCGTGGATCTCCGCATAGAGCCTCTCGCGCGAGAAAAGGCCCGCCTCGACCGTACGCTTGAACTCGCGCTGCAGCATGTTGAAGTCCCAGCTGTCGACGATGACCTTATCCATCTTCGACCAGCCGGCGGGATCG
>CBFGVM010000262.1:0-6197 GCA_965652015.1 uncultured Alphaproteobacteria bacterium | reverse complement strand
CCGGCGCACAATTGACTCAAGTTCACGCCACCGCGATTATATTTCAAAGATCACATAACCAACAGGCTATCTGCCGGAGAGGGAACCATGCGCTCGATCTTCATCGCCGCGGCCTTGATCGCAGCGGCATCGCCAGCTGCGGCCCAAGAGGTGACGCTGCGCGCCGTCTCCGCCTTTGCCGAGGGCACCGAGTTCTCGCGCAATTTCGAGCGGTTTGTCGAGAAGGTGAACGCCGACGGCAAGGGCCTGATCAAGATCAACTATATCGGCGGGCCGCGGGCGGTGCCGCCATTCGAGGTCGGCAACGCTGTGCGCACCCGGGTGGTCGACATGGCCAATGTGACGGGCGCCTTCTACACCAACCTCATGCCCGAGGCCGACGGCTTCAAGCTCAACGGCAAGCCGATGAGCGAGCAGCGCAAGAACGGAACCTGGGACTACATGAACCAGCTGCACAACCAAAAGCTCGGCTCGCAATATCTCGCCCGCCAGTTCCACAACGTCCCCTTCCACATCTATCTCAACAAGAAGATCGACAAGATCGACTTCTCCGGCCTCAAGATCCGGGTCACGCCGGTCTATCGCGACGTGGTGGAGGCGCTCGGTGGCACGCCGATCACCACCGCGCCGGGCGAGGTCTACACCGCGCTCGAGCGCGGCGTGGTCGACGGCTACGGCTGGCCGATCACCGGCATCTTCGATCTCGGCTGGGACAAGGTGACCAAGTTCCGCATGGAGCCGCCGTTCTACAGCGTCGAGGTCAACGTGCTGGTCAACCTTGACGCCTGGAAGGGGCTCAACGACGCCCAGCGCAAGCTCCTCAACGACGCGGCGCTGTGGCTCGAAGACCTCGACCGCGAAAAGGATGCCGCCATCAAGGCCGAGCGCGAACGCCAAGCCGCCGCCGGCATCCAGGCGCTCGACTTCGGACCGGCTGCGTCCAAGGCCTTTCTCGATCGCGCCTACGAGGTGGCTTGGCAATCCGTGATCAAACGCGCGCCGGAGACCGGCCCGAAACTGCGCCAGTTCGCGGGAAATTGAGGGGGGCCGCGCACCGGACCTCTCCAGGCCTCATGCTGAGGGGCATCGCAGCGCCTACAAGTGCACGCAGCACGGACCAACTCGCCTGCGCTGCGATGCGTCTCGAAGCATGAGGCCATGCACGGATCGTTCTCGGCTGCCCTCATCCTTCGAGACGCGCGCGCGCATCCGCGGTTTTCGAGGCGCCAGCTGTCGTGCGCGCTCCTCAGGATGAGGGCGGAACATCTATCATGACCCGCCTCTCCGCGATCTTCGGCCGAGTGTTCGATGCGCTTGCGGTTGCGGCGGCGCTCATCCTCCTGGCCATGGTCGTAGTCGTCACCGCCGACATCGTGCTGCGTAACACGACACGCGGTGGCTTCGCCTGGGCCAACGAGGTGTCGGAATACGCGCTTTATCTCATGACGCTGCTCACCGCGCCCTGGCTGCTGCGGCGCGGCCAACACGTGCGGCTGGACATCATCCTGACGCTGGTGCCGCCGCGCGTCGCCTGGCTGATGGAGGCAGTGGGCGATGCGCTCGGCTTTTGCGTGAGCGTCGTGCTCGTTCGCTATGGTCTCGCCATGACCGCGGACAGCGCCAAGCTCGGCGCGATCACCATCAAGAACCTGGTCTTCCCGGAATGGTGGCTGCTCGCGCCGCTGCCGGCCACCTTCGCGCTGCTCGCCATCGAATTCGTCTTTCGCTTCGACCGCCTGCTCAAGGGCGAGCGCACGCGCCGCATCGAGGCGACGTCGGTGAGTTGAATGAATTGGGTCGAGGGGAGCATTCTCCTGTTCGGAGGCCTTGTCGCAGCGATGGGGCTTGGTCTGCCGGTCGCCTTCGCTTTCCTCGTGCTCAATGTTGTCGGCGCTATTTTCTTCCTCGGCGGCGAGGCGGGTCTTTCCCAGCTCGCGCGCAACGCGGTGCAGTCGATCACCAGTTTTTCGCTCACGCCGATTCCGTTCTTCGTGCTCATGGGCGAGGTGCTGTTTCACAGCGGCGTTGCGCTCAAGGCGATCGATGCCTTCGCGCTTCTCATTCGTCGTGTGCCGGGCCGCCTTTCCGTCATCGCCATTGTCGCCGGTACGGTGTTCTCGGCGATCTCGGGCTCGACCATCGCCACCCCGGCGCTGCTCGGCTGCTTGATGCGGCCGACCTGGGTGGGGCGCGGCTACCCCGCGCGCATGGCGATGGGGCCGATTATGGGCATCGGCGGCGTCGACATGCTGATCCCGCCGTCGGCGCTCACGGTGCTGCTCGGCAGCCTCGCCGGCATTTCCATCGCCGGGCTGCTCATCGGCGGCATCGTGCCGGGCCTGATCCTGAGCGCGATGTATGTCGCCTACATCATCGCTCGCGCGAGCCTCAATCCGGCGCTCGCGCCGGAAGTGCGGGCGGAGGAGGGGCCGCGCGGCGCGGCGCGCTGGCTGCCGTTCGTAACCCACGTGATACCGCTCGTGCTCATCTTCGGCCTCGTGATCGGCGCCATGACCGGTGGACTGGCGACGCCGACCGAAGCCGCCGCCATCGGCGCGGCCGGCACGATCGTGGCCGCCGCAATCTATCGCGGCCTCACCTTCGCCAATCTGATGAAGGCGCTGACCGGAACCGTCGCGGTCTCCGGTACCATCCTGTTCATCATCGTGGGCGCCACCACTTTTGCGCAGGTGCTGAGCTTCTCCGGCGTCGTCAACGGCTTGGTCGGCACGGTGACGGGACTGGGACTTTCGGTCAACGCCGTCGTGATCGCGATGCTGCTGATCCTCTTGTTCCTCGGCTGCTTCGTCGACCAGGTCAGCATGATGCTGATCACGCTGCCGTTCTTCATGCCCTTGGCGCAACGCTACAATATCGATCCGATCTGGTTCGGCGTGCTGTTCTTGATTTGCATGCAGCTCGGCCTGCTCACGCCCCCCTTCGGCCTGCTCCTGTTCACCATGAAAGGGGTCGCGCCGTCGGCCATAACCATGCACCAGGTTTATATGGCAGCCATGCCCTACGTCGGGATGAGCTTGTTGATTCTAGTCTTGATTTTCTTCTTTCCGGTGATCGCGACCTGGCTCCCTGCGGTGCTGAGCCGGTGACATTTGCCGGCTGCTGCCCATAGGTATTTCTACGAAGGGGAAATGGGCTGCTAGGCCCCTGATATTGCTTGCTGATCGGCGCCGCCGATAATACAAGACAGTAACGCCCTAACCTGCGAGGACGCCATGTTCAGGGTATTTAACTGCCTCACGGTCGAGCACGATTGGCGGCTCGTCCTGCTTGCGGCGTTGATCTGCTTCCTGACCAGTCTCGCTGCCATCAATCTGTTTCATCGCGCCCGGGCGGCCAGCGGCCGCGGCCGGCTTGCTTGGCTCGCCGCCGGCGGAGTCGCCACCGGCTGCGGCATCTGGGCGACGCATTTCATCGCCATGCTCGCCTACGAGCCGGGCATTCCGGTTGCCTATAATGTCGGCCTGACCGCGCTTTCGTTAACGGCTGCGGCGGCTGTGACAAGCATCGGCTTTGCGGTCGCGCTCGCAATGCCGAGGTTTTGGCCTGCGCTGATCGGCGGCGTCGTGGTCGGGGGCGGCGTAGCCGCCATGCACTATACCGGGATGTGGGCGGTCGAAGTGCCCGGACGCGTCACGTGGGATTTGCCGCTCGTCACGGCCTCAATTTTACTCGGCATGGTATTCGGGGCGGCGGCCCTCGCAAGCGCGGTTCGCAGCGACGAGATACGAACGACCCTAGTCGCCGCGCTGTTGCTCACGGTCGCGATCGTCTCGCACCACTTCACCGCGATGGGCGCGGTGGAGATCCTGCCCGATCCGACGCGCGTCATCGATGCCTTCTCGCTCTCCCCGACGGCGCTGGCGCTGGCGATCGCCAATGCCGCGGTCGCGGTGCTGGGCCTGAGTCTGGCCGGTGCGTTTGCCGATAGCCGCCTGCGCGAAAAAGACGCGCAGCTCATGACGGCCCTGAACAATATGGCGCAGGGCCTGTTGATGTTCGCAGAAGCGGCTGCGCCTTTGCAATTCGCGCTATCTCGAGATCTATGGGCTATCGCCGGACGTCGTGAAGGCCGGATGCACGAAAGAAGAGCTTCTTCATCATCAGAAGGAAATAGGAAATTTTTCCGAGGACGTGAATCAATATTGCACAGCCCTCTATGCCGCGATCGCCGATGGCAGGACTTTCAGCACGATGGAGAATACGGCCAACGGACGCACCGTCCACACCGTCTCCAGGCCGATGGCGGACGGCGGATGGGTGAGCACACACGAGGACGTCACCGAAAGGATCTCCGTGCAACGCGAGCGCGACCGCAACCGGGATCTCCTCAACCTGATCGTGGAAAACGTGCCGGTCACGATTTTCGTGAAGAATGCCGCCGACCGACGCTTCATCTTGGTCAATCGCGCCTGCGAAAACATGTGGGGGCTGCCGCGCTCGGAAATTATCGGCAAGACGGCGTCCGATATTTTTCCGCACAGGTCTGCCGATGAAATCAATGATGGCGATGAGCGGTTATTAAACGGCTCGGACCCGTTGTACTTCAACGAACATGCCCTCGAAATGCCTCGCAAGGGCGTGCGGTTCATCACCGCAAAGCGATTTGTTGTTCGGAGCACCGACTACGCAAATCAATATCTCGCCGGCGTCGTCGAAGACGTAACGGACCGCAGAATGGCCGAGGAGCGGCTTCGGCAGGCGCAAAAAATGGAGACCATCGGCAATCTGACCGGCGGCTTGGCGCATGACTTCAATAATCTGTTGACCGTCATTATCGGCAATCTCGACTTGTTGCAGGAGCTCACCAAGAGCAACCCTGATCAAAGGCGGCAGGTCGAATTGGTTTTGGAGGCGAGCCTGCGTGGAGCGGAACTCACGCGCCAACTGTTGGCGTTTTCCCGCCGTCAGCCGTTGCAGCCGAAGATCATCGATTTGGATGAGCTCATCGGCAAAACAGCGCGGCTGCTGACGCGCGTGATAGGAGAGAATATTCGCCTCAACGTCCAGCTTGAGCCCAACGTGGGCGCGATCTTGGTCGATGAGGCGCAAATGGAGTCGGCACTGATCAACATGGCCGTCAATGCGCGTGACGCCATGCCGGAGGGCGGTATGCTCACGATCAAGACCGGCCGATTACGCGTCGACGGCCGGGGCGAAAGCCAACCGCCGGATCTCATACCGGGCGACTACTCGGTAGTCGAGATAGGCGACACAGGATATGGCATGCCGCCCGACGTGCTTGACCGAATCTTTGAACCGTTCTTCACGACCAAACCTGCGGGCAAGGGGACCGGGCTGGGACTGAGCATGGTCTACGGGTTTGTCAGGCAATCCGGCGGATACGTCAGCGCGGAAAGCGAGGTCGGAACGGGCACGACTCTCAAGTTGTATTTCCCATGCAGCGAGGCGGCCCCGGTGCAAACGCGCGCGAACGGGGTGAAGCAGGATATAGCTCCGGCCGCCAGAACAGAATTAATCCTCACCGTGGACGACAATCCGACGGTCCTGGCGACCACCGTTCTTCAGTTGGAAGCGCTCGGCTACCAGACATTGACGGCTCGCAATGCCGAGTCGGCTCTGGAAATGCTGGATCGCGACACCAAGGTCGATGTCTTGTTTACCGACATCATCATGCCCGGCCCGATGAACGGGAAAGAGCTTGCCAAGTTGGCTCGCATGAAGCGGCCCGGGCTCAAAGTCGTGTACGCCTCGGGCTTCCCGGGAATCGAAGCGACCGCGGGCATCGACGTCGATTTGGATGCTCCCTTGATCACCAAGCCCTACCGAAAGAGTGATCTCGAGAGGGTGCTCAACGCGACGCTTGCGTGAGCGTTGGTCGACGCAGCCGCCAAGCTCGGCCGCTTGAGCTTCTCGGCAAGTCGCGTGAGATTGCGATCCCGAATGCGCGCGGCGTGCCTGAGCTATTTCCGGCGAAGAGCATCGGTAAGCGCGGCGACGAAGGCTTCATCCGCGCCGTGACGGCTGACTTTATCCGCAATCCGTTCTTGGGCCGGCCGCCGAGCCGCTAGCGCGCTGGCTAGCTGCCGCAAGGCAATGTCTGAAATGGGCAGATGAAATTCCCTGCCGTCCGCGAGGGTAAAGTGGAGCCGAATCGGCAGTCGGCCATGGCCGACCACCATGCCGGCGAAGGCCTCGGCCGCGCATGGCATGACGAA
>CBFGVM010000261.1:0-6200 GCA_965652015.1 uncultured Alphaproteobacteria bacterium | reverse complement strand
GGCAGCGCCCGCCGGCAGATGTCGCACATCTCGGTGCGGAGGTCACCCGGATGTTTGGTCGATTGCCGCGACCGGCATCAAGAGCGGGCGCCGGTGCCGCCTCAACGCCTGCCTTGGCGCAGCGCCCGGCTCAGCCCCGCCTTCTGCTTGTCGTCAAGCGAGTCGTGAAGCTGCTGCAGCATCGGGCTCATGCTCATCACTGCAAATAGCATGACGTGGAGGCGATCCGTCGCGGCCGTGAATCGGCCCATGGGATCGAGATTTGCATCGCTCGGGCAGGAAGCAGCAACGAGCTGCGCCATCGCGGCCGATCTCATCTGCAGCGCCTCCAGGCCCGCGCGCTGCTGGCGCGCCGGTGTTGCGCGCGCGATCGCGCGCATGATCCAATCGGCCGTTCCCGCCGCCGGCTCAGTGCACATTGAGGCGTGCCCGTCGGCGGCAGTCCGCCCGCGTCCCTCGGTGGCACTCGCCGCAAGCTCCGCGGGCTCCGGCTCCTCTTGCTGCAAGCGCCGCCGCTGTTCGTCGCTCAGCGAGTTGTAGAAAGCCTCGAACGGCAGGCGAATGGTGAGGAGGGCGTCGCGCATCGCCCAGATTCGATCCTGCATCGTTTTGAGGCGGTCCGCGACGCTCGTGGACATTGCGGCCGGACAACTGGCGTTAATCCGCTCGATCGCCTCCGCAAGCGCCCGTTGCAGTCGTTCAACCGCGTCCCGCTGCGATGCAGTCGGCTCAACGGCGCGTTCGATTCGCTCGATCAGGGCGTTGGCGTCGGCGCTTGCGAACGTCGCGCCGCAGAGATCGCCGGACGCGAGCGGCATCGCTGTCGGCGCAGCATCGCTCAATCGGGTGGCGCGCGGCCGCTGGCGCAGAGCTCGCTCGTCCTCGCCACCCGCAGGCGCAAACGCGGCGCTCACGATGGTGTCATAGCCGTGCGTCCAGAAGCGGCTGTTGCCGTCCGCAAACAACACGTAATCAGCGAGATCAGCGGCAGCATGGGGCCAAAATATCGCGGCTGTGCGTTCGGGAGACGCGCTGGGCTCGGGAATCGGATTCGTCATCGCCGCGCCGCCCAGGCCTCGCAATGCGTTGGCCGCGCGCTGCCGCTCCGTGCGCGAAAGATGGCGGGGGCCAGCCGATACACGCGTTGCGTGGCGTCGCTGGTATCTGACCGAGTGCCGGAAACCGCCCCACATGACCCCTGCGACGGCGCCCAGCACCGTTCCCGGACCAAACCTCGGCCCGGCGTCCGCATTCGACGGTACAGCGAGCGACAAGGCGACCACGCCAAGGATGGGCAGCGTCGAGGGACGCATGACCGTTCTCCAGCCCATTGCCGCTTCCCATTCAACGGCCGAGTTTTGGCAAAGTTCCCTGCCGCCAGGTCCTGATTCCCGTGCGATATTCGCAGATGCGGCGCGCTGATAAGGGTCACGATCGGTTTCCCTGGGCAACCGCCGGTGCCGTCCGCAGCGCCTGCGATGGATGAGGGCAAGCGATGCATCCATTCGTCAAAGCTGTGCTCACGCTGCTCCTGTTGGCGACGCATGCGGCGCAAGCGCAGGTTCCGCCGGGCTTCGTCGATGCCGGCGCAGTGGTGGACGGGCTCGTTGTCGACATGCGTTATTTCGGCGACAAAAATTTCGTGGGTGAACGCATCGATGGCTACGAGCGCGCGCGCTGCGTGTTATCGGCGCCGGCGGCAAGTGCGCTTGTCACGGTGCAGCGTGATCTGGCGGCGCGCGGACTGGGGCTGAAGGTATTTGACTGCTACCGGCCGCAGCGCGCGGTGGCCCATTTCGTGCGCTGGGCGCAGCGGATCGACGACGTGAAGCGCAAGCGCGAATTCTATCCGGACGTCGACAAGCGCGACCTGTTCAAGGAAGGCTATATCGCGGAACGCTCCGGCCATTCGCGCGGCTCGACCGTCGATCTCACGCTGGTGCGGCGCGCGGACGGACGCGAGCTCGACATGGGCTCGCCGTTCGACTTCTTCAGCCCGAAATCCTGGCCCTCGGACGCGAGCGTGGGCGGTGAGGCGCAAGCGAACCGTGCGCTGCTCGCCGCGGCGATGACGCGTGGCGGCTTTCGGCCCTACGACAAGGAATGGTGGCACTTCACCCTCGTCGATGAGCCGTTCCCGGATACGTATTTCGATTATCCGGTGAGGTGAGGAGTCCTAATCCACGGCCCTTGTGAGCACGTTCGGCCCTCATGCTGAGGAGGCCGCCGAAGGCGGCCGTCTCGAAGCATGAGGCCGCCCTCATCCTTCGAGACGGCGCTTTGCGCCTCCTCAGGATGAGGGCGGAGAGAAAACTCACACTTCGATGAAGACCTTTCCGCCTTCGAGGACGGTGGGATAAGTCTTGATCGGAACCATGCAGGGCGGCCCGACAACCGCGCCGGTCTTGATGTTGAACTGTCCGCCGTGAAAGTTGCACTCGACCACGTCGCCTTCGACGAAGCCTTCCGACAGCGAGCCGGGACCGTGCGTACAGTGATCGTCGGTCACGAAGAACTCGCCGTCGAGGTTGAAGACAGCGAGCGTCAGATCATCGCGCTCGACCTTCAACACGGCTCCGGGCTCGACGTCGGAAGCGTTACATAATTCGATCTTGGTCGGCATCCACTCGTCCTGTTTGAACAGCGCTCACGCCGGCTGCAATCCGCGGCTCTGTCTCACTTTCGTCAGCCGCAGCACCGCGTCGACCATGGCTCTGGGATCGGCCACGCCCTTGCCGGCGATGTCGTGGGCGCTGCCGTGCGCGACCGAGGAGAACAGGATCGGGCTGCCGATGGTCAGCGCCGCAACCGCGTTCCGCGCCAAAAGCTTTGCCGCGATGTGTCCTTGATCGTGCAGCATGACGATGAAGGCATCGACGCCTTGCCTGTGAAACATGGTGTCGGCGCCGAACGGCCCGCTCACGGCGAGCCCTCGTGCGGCCGCGGCGTCGATCGCCGGCTTGATGATGTCGATCTCCTCGCGCCCGAACAAGCCGCCCTCACCCGCATGCGGATTGAGGCCGCCCACGGCGAGCTTCGGCGCTGCGGTTCCCATGCGCGTGAGCGCGCGGTCGGTCGTTGCGATGACTCGAGCCACTCTCTCGCGCGTGATCATGTCGATCGCATGCCGCACGCTCCGGTGCAGCGTGGCATGGACGATCTTCACGTCATCGAAGCACAGCATCAGGTAGACGTCATCCTCGTCGGTGCCGGTCTCGCGCGCGACGAAGGACGGATAACCGTCGAACGCGATTCCGGCGAGCGCGATGGAGGTTTCGTTCTGCGGGGCGGCAACAACCGCGTCCACTTCGTGTGCAAGGGCGGCTTTGATCGCTGCGCTGGCAAAGGCGAGCGCGGCGCGCCCGCTCGCCGCGCTCGGAATGCCGAAGTCGAGGGCGGCGAGGTCCGGGCGCGCGCAGTCGAGCACGTCGAGACGCTCTCCCGACCAGTCGCCATCCTCAGGCCGCGCGATCACGCGCAGATCGACGGCAATGCGACAGGCTGCGGCATGCCGCTTAAGCACGTCGGCATCGCCGACGAGCAGCACCCTGCAGGCGTCGCGCACGGCCGGATCGAGCGCAGCCTTGAGGCTGACCTCCGGTCCGATGCCCGCCGGATCGCCGACGGCAATGGCAATTCGCGGCTTTTCGCTCATGCCTGGACACCCGCCCTCTATATCGTCTGCACCGCGCGCACGCGCGAGGGGGTCATAACCCACTCATCACAGCGGGCAACGTGACGCCGAGACAAGTAGCCGGATTGCGATCACTCCCACGGCATCAGCGACGCGTGAATCACGTCCGGCACGCCCTCGCCACCGACGGATCTGATGGCAAGATCGACGTCTTTGAGCCCGAACCTGTGGGTCGTCACCTTCTCCAGCGGAAAGCGCTTGGAGGCAAGTTGCTCGAGCGCCAGCTCGCACGCTCTGAAACTGTGACCGCGCGCGCTTTTGATCGTGATGAATTTCACCGTCACCTTCTCGAGCGGGAAATTGGGGAACTCTTTCATCTCGCCTTGGACCACGATGGTGCCGCCCTTGCGCTTGAGCGCTTCCACGCCGAGGAGAATCGGAATGGTGCCGGCGCCGGCGGTGCAGTCGAGCGCCACGTCGACGCCCTTGCCGCCGGTGATCTCCGTGATGCGCGCGAGCGGATCCTCCTTGTCGACGTCGATGGTGAAGTCGGCGCCCAGCTCGCGCGCGACCTCCATGCGCGCGCGGTCCTTCGACGTGCCGGTGACGATGATGAGCGCGGCGCCGGCCTGTTTGCAGATCACGGTCTGCGACAGGCCCTGCTGGCCGGGGCCTTGAATGAGCACGCGCGAATTGTAGCCGACGCCGCCATCGAATAGCGACCACTCCACCCCGTTCGCCATCGGCGTCACCAGCCCGGCCAATTCCGGGGTGACGCCTTTCGGCACGTGATGCACGACGGCGTTCCAGGGAAGATATACGTAATGCGCAAAACCGCCCCACAGATGTGGGGCCTTATCCGCCGAGGTGTAGCCGTAGCGGATGGCGTCGGGGTTGCGGCGCCAGTCGGTATTTTCGCAATGACGGTACTGGCCGAGGTGGCACCACTCGCATTTGCCGCAGGCGACATAGTGCTCGACGAAAACCAGGTCGCCTTCCTTGAAGCCCTTGCGGCGGGTGAACTCGCGCCCCGCCTTGGCGATGATGCCGATGTTCTCGTGGCCCATGATCACCGGGCTCTTGGTCGGCGGCGATTTGTAGAGCTTGACGTCGGTGCCGCAGATGCCGGCGACTTCCATTTTCATCAAGGCGGCGTCTTCCGGAATGTCCGGCATCGGGTATTCCCGGATCTGTGTTTTGCTCGGGCCCACCCGAACCGCCGCCAGCACGCTTTCCGCCACCGAAAACCTCCAGTGCATCGACGCCGCGTGCAATCTAGGACCGGCCCTCAGCCGGTCAAGGCGATTTTGATGCCGGCTGCGGCGCGAATCCCGCGGATGGACAGCCGTAGCGGCAGGTGCTTTTGATAAGAAAGCGAGGCCGTCGGTCCGAAGACCGATGCCGCGCTCGGGTAACCAAGATGCTGCGCCCCATCGACAAGCGTCCCGAACAGCTGGAAGCGGTGGAGCGGGTGAGGGAATGGACGCGCGCGCGCTTCAAGCTTGCCGAAGACGCCACCATCCTGGTCAGCGAAGTTGCCTGCGGCCTGCCCGGGTGTCCGCCGCTCGAGACCGTGGTCGCGTTTTGGACGGACGGCGACACGCGCCATCACTTCAAAGTATTCAAGCGGATCGCGGAGGTCGTTCCCGACGACCTTCCTCCGACGTGGCTGAAAGCTGCGCTCATCGCCATCGAAGGCGAAGGGCTCGAATGCTGCTGAGGCGCAGCTTGCAGAAGACGGCCCGAATCCCTACGCTGATAAAGAGTTGAAGCTGCGTTCCGTAGAGAGGAAACCCGGGTCGGGGAGTGTGCCCGACATCCTATGGATCAAGCCAATGCTCCGGAAAGAACAAAACGACCTGCTGACGCAAACCGGGCCCGGCAGCCCGATGGGGCACTTGTTCCGCGCCTATTGGCTGCCCGCGCTGCTGGTCGAGGAGCTACCGGAGAACGATTGTCCGCCGGTGCGCGTGAAGCTCCTGTCCGAGCGGCTGCTTGCGTTTCGCGATAGCGAAGGCAGGTACGGATTGATCGACGAATTCTGTGCCCACCGCGGCGTGTCGCTCTGGTTCGCGCGCAACGAGCAGTCCGGCCTGCGCTGCGCCTATCACGGCTGGAAATACGACGTGACCGGCCAGTGCATCGATGTTCCCTCCGAGCCGCGCGAGAGCGGCTTTTGCCAGAAGGTCAAGCTCAAATCCTATCCGCTGGTGAAGCGCGGGCCGGTGCTGTGGACCTTTATGGGGCCGCCGGAGAAGCAGCCGCCGCTGCCGGAATGGGAATTCGCGACCGTGCCGGCGGATCAGGCCTTCATCTCCAAACGCCTGCAGGAGTCCAACTGGTTGCAAGCCATGGAGGGCGGCATCGATTCGAGCCACGTCTCCTTCCTGCATCGCGGCGACCTCGGCTCCGATCCCCTGTTCAAGGGCGCCAAGGGCAACGAATACAACCTCTCCGACACGCAGCCCCATTTCGAAGTCGTGGAGCAGCCGGGCGGGCTCTATATCGGCGCCCGCCGCAACGCTGAGAACGGAAATTATTACTGGCGCATCACGCCCTGGGTGAT
>CBFGVM010000260.1:0-6236 GCA_965652015.1 uncultured Alphaproteobacteria bacterium | reverse complement strand
TCTCGGCGTATCGGTCGCGAGCCGCATCCCGCAGTCAGGCTTTGCGTTGCCATCTGCTCAGACGCTCGATGAGTTTCTGCGCCATGGCTGAAGACATCGTTTCTGGGTCATTCGTGCTTACGTGCCAATCGCTGCGCGGCCACAGCCGACGGTATGGGCTGGGGCGTGAGCCGCCTCTGCACGTGAACAAGCCGCGCAAGACGTGCTGCTGCAGGAACCATAAGTTGGGGCGGGTAGCCACTAAAACCTAACATGAGTGCCGACCGCGGAGCCGCCTTCTTGTATAGTCGGCTCATCGCTCGCACCACTAGACCATTGCGGCGAGCAGTCTCCTCCAGATCGACATCGCGGAGACCGTGCCGGAGGTTTGCGACGAGATACATTCCCTGGTCCGGGGCCTCGGTCGTGAGATCGGCGTGCGCTCGACGCGAAAGTTCTCTCACCAGTAGATCGCGTTGATCTCGATAGGTGAGGCACAACCGCCGAATATGCGCGGCAAGGTACCCTCCTTGCATGAATTCAGCCAAGACAGATTGCTGCAGGGCGGGCGGCTGACGATCCATCAGGCAACGAGCGCTCGTGAACGCCTTCAGCAGTGGCGGCGGAACGACGGCGTAGCCCATCCGCAAACCAGGAAACAGGGTCTTGTTCAATGTTCCAAAATAGATGACGCGATCACTGTCATCCAATCCTTGCAGCGAGGCCAATGGCCGGCCCGAATACCGAAATTCGCTGGCGTAATCGTCCTCGATGATCCAACCTCCCGTTTCGCGCGCCCAGGCAAGCAGCTCGAGCCGGCGCGCCATTGAGAGCACCACGCCGGTGGGGAACTGATGCGAAGGCGTCACCACCGCCGCGATTGCCTTCGGCGCGGTCCTCATAGCTGCGCTCACATTTATTCCCTGCGCATCAACAGGAATGAGCCGCAACTTCGCGCCGGCGATCGTGAGCGCGTATTGCGTCAATGGGTAGCCCGGGTCTTCAACCCACACCTCATCGCCAGGACGAAGTAGGACACGGATCGCAATATCGATCCCCTGCTGGGTGCCAGAAGTCACGAACACCTGCTCGGGTGCGCATTGCACAGCTCGCGCCGCTTGCACGTACTGGCATATCGCTGTCCGCAACTCGATTGATCCGCGCGGGTCGGAATATGCTAGCTCGCGCTCGCCGAACGCGCGTAATGATCGGGCGGTCAGCTTCCGCCAGATCGCAACGGTGCGTGCGTCGACAAGGGTGCGTCCGGTATTGAACGGTCGATCCTCGGATTGCGGGTCCGACTCGGGGAATTCACGAACATCACGCACTCTGCCCCGAATTGTTCGCGCTTTCGGGGCCGGCTGCCTCCCGTGCCTCCCGTACCTTGGTTGACGCTTGTCGACGGACTCGGGAAGGTTAAATGAAATGTACGTGCCGGAGCCGATTTTTCCCGAAAGATAACCCTCTGCGAACAGTTGTTCGTAGGCAGCAACGACAGAGGACCGAGCTACGCGGAGCCTAGAAGCCAATTCGCGCGTGGACGGGAGCTTGGTTCCCGCTGAGAACCTCTGTGACAGGATTGCTGATCGAGTCTGCAGGTAGATTTGGCGAAAGACGGGCGTGCTGCTCGCGCGTTCAATGTGCCAATCGTAAAGATCGGTCCATCCGTTCACTCGCATAGGCGTTCTTCTCTGCCAGGCCTCTCACCCCAGGGTGCAGCTCCGTGAGTGCGTAGCGACTGCGTCGAAATTCTTGCGTGCGATCACTTGCAAAAGTGGTCTGTATCACTAGCAAAAAGTGGGCCTTTTTGCCAGGCCATTGCGGCGGTTACCATTCAACGTGCTCGCGCCGCAAGCGCGTGTAGCTCCGCGGCTACGCGCCTCGATGACATCGAGCAACGCCCGCTGATTGAATCGCAACATCGCAATGACGACCGACTCGCCGTATGCATGGCTTCGCCTTGCTGTAGTGCTGCTACTCGGCACAATTGGCTGCGTGGGCATGTGGTCTTCCGTGGTCGCACTGCCCGCGGTCCAAGCTGAATTCGGTATCGATCGTGCGAGCGCATCATTGCCCTTCACGCTCGCTTTGACTGGTTTTGCCTTCGGCGGAGCGCTGATGGGGCGGCTTGCGGACAGGTTTGGCATCGTGGTGCCCCTCTCCGTTGGAGCGGTCATGCTCAGTGTCGCCTACGTGGTCGCAGGTGTTTCTGCCACGGTTTGGCAATTCGCCGTCGCGTACGGGATCATCGGACTTGGCAGCTCGGCTACGTTCGCGCCCGTCATGGCAGACATTTCGCATTGGTTCACTGACCGACGCGGCATAGCAGTCGCCGTCGCTTCCTGCGGCAGTTATCTCGCAGGAGCGGTCTGGCCGCCGATCGAGCAGTACTTCATCGCGACGGCAGGCTGGCGGCACACACATATTGGAATAGGCGCGTTCTGCGCCGCGACGATGTTGCCTCTCACATTTCTCGTGCTCAGGCCGCGCTCGCCCGTGAATGAAACCGTCACGACTGGAAGAACTGCGGCGGACCCGCAAGAGAGATTTGGCATATCGGCGAACGCATTGCAGACGCTGCTGATGATCGCCGGTATTTGCTGCTGTGTGACAATGGTGACGCCGCAAGTGCAAATCGTCGCGTATTGTGGGGATCTCGGCTACGGCCTCGCACGCGGAGCCGAAATGCTATCGCTGATGCTGGGCCTCGGCGTCATCAGCCGGCTCGTATGTGGGCTCATCGCCGACCGGATCGGTGGGCTCAAGACGCTGTTCCTGGTGTCGACCCTGCAAGCGGTGACGGTGCTCCCTTATGTCGTGTTCGACGGGCTTGTATTGCTCTACGTGATCTCAGGCACGTACGGTCTGTTCCAGGGCGGCCTGATACCGATGTACGCGATCGTCGTCCGAGAATATTTCTCTTCGCGGGAGGCAGGCGCGCGGGTCGGTATCGTGGTTGGGGCAACTTTGCTGGGCATGGCGTTAGGTGGATGGATGTCGGGGGCGATCTTCGACCTGACGGGGTCCTACCGAGCCACGTTCGTCAACGCCGTCGTCTGGAACATCTTCAACCTCGCGATCGTGCTGTGGTTGCTCGTACGCGACAGGCGGGCCGGACACCGAATTGCCACGGCATAAAAGTCCGTTGGCCGCTCTTCATTGTCGCTACTGCGTCGGAAAGTCCCCTGGCGACTTCTATGCTCAGGCCGCCCGACTGAGCCGCGCCAGCACGAGAAGAACGGCGGCTGGCGACGCCCAGGCATTCGCTACGCCGGCCGCGCTCAAGGCATTGTTCTAGCGTGCCGTGCGGGTGGGCACACGGGAGCGCAGATCTGACTCGCTTGTGCCCGGACGGGTTGGATCCCTGCATTAGTTGAAGGCGCGAACGAGAAACAACGTGACGCTCGGAAATGCAGTCAGCACCGCCAGCCGGACGAAATCGGCAGCGACGAACGGCAGTATGCGGCGGTAGACCTGCACGATCGACACATCGCGGGCGATGCTGGTGACGATGAAGACGCCGAGCCCGATCGGCGGCGCGATCAACCCGATTCCCACGACGGTGAGCACGAGGATGCCGAACCAGATGCCGACCTCGTCCTTGGGGATGCCAAAGTCGAGTGTGCTGATGATCGGAAGGATAACCGGGATGGTCAGGAGCATCATCGCCAGTTCATCCATCACGCCGCCGAGCAGGATGTAGAACACCATCAGGATCGCCATGATGACGTAGGGCGACACCGACAGGCTGCCGATCAATTCCGCCGCTTCCTCGGGCATCTGGGTGAGCGCGAGAAAGGCGTTGAACACCTCAGCGCCGAGCAGGACGCCGAAGATCATCGCCGACGTGGTCGCCGTCTGGGCGAGGGCGTGGGTGAAATCCAACCAGCTCAGCCGGCGCTGCATCAGGCCGGCCAGCAGCATCAGTACGGCGCCGACCCCGGCCGCCTCGGTCGCGGTGAAGATGCCGCTGTAGATGCCCCCCAGCACGACCAGGATGACGAGCACGGCTGGCCAGACGCTGAGCAGCGACCCGGACGCCCGCCCCTCGGCTTCCGCTTTCTTTTGGACCGGAGCCAATCGCGGGTTGCGGCTCGCCACGATGCGAATCACGGCGCAATAAAAAAAGACCGCGAGCATGCCCGGAATCAGCGCTGCCTGGAACAGCTTGGCGATGTTCTGCTCGGCAATGATGGCATAGATCACCAGGATGATTGACGGGGGAATGAGCAGATCGACCACGCCGCCGACCGCGATGATCCCACTCGCAAAGGCGCGGTCGTAACCGAGCCGTTTCATTTCCGGAAGTGCGGCCCGGCTGAACGTCGCCGTGGTCGCGAGCGACGACCCGCAAATCGCGCCGAAGATCGAGCACGCACCAATCACCGAAATGCCGAGCCCGCCGCGGACGCCGCCGACCAGGAAGCTGCACAAGGCAAACAGGTCCCGGGCGAGGCCGGAACGCTCCGCGAATGCGCCCATCAAAACAAACAAGGGGATGACGGAGAGCGTGTAGTTCGCGAAAAGGTAGTAGGGCGTCGCATTGAGGAAGTTCAAGAAGCCTGCGAGACCGACAAAATAGATGTAGCCGGCGCTCCCGACGGCCAGCATCGAGAGCGCGACCGGCATTCGCGTCATGATCAGCACAAACATCGCGACGAAGCCGCCGACTCCGACAGCGAACGAGGTCAACTTGAACCTCGCAGCAGGCGACTCGCGGTGAGCACGGCGGTCAAGGCGAGAAGGAACAGCATGACCACGCCCATGAGCATGAACCATCCGATTGGCAGGCCGATCACGGTGCTCACGGTGTGGCTGCGGATCGCATCGACGGCGGCGACTGACAGCCGCCACGACAGGATCAAGGCGGCGCCCGCATAGGCAATGTCCCAGAATGCGTCGATGCGATTGCGGACCCACTCCGGCAATCGCTGCGTGAACGTGTCGACGATAATAGTCGCTCGGTTGAGCTGGCCGAACGGCAGGAATGCGAAGGCCGCGACCGCCGTCGCAGCCTGGATCAGCTCAACATCGCCGGGGATCGACGTCGAAAGAAACCATCGCGCCGCGATGCTTGCAATGATCAGCAAGCCCGCCGCAAGCATCAGGCTTCCCCCGAAGACGGCGACTGCGTACGACGCGCGATCCAAAATGCCGGGACGCCCAGATGTGCGATCCCCTTCGGACATGGCCGTCAGGCGGACTCGTATTTCGCGACCAGTTCGCGGGCACTTTCGAGCAACTTCTGGCCGTTTTGGCCGCGATCGGAGATCTGCTTGACCCAGGTGTCGTAAATCGGTTCGACCGCCTTGCGCCAAGACTTCACACTCTCTTCCGGCAGCGACTCGATCGTGTTCTTGCGCTTGAGAACCAGCTCGGTGACCCCGACGGCTTCGTTGTCCCAAATCGAGCCGGCGTCGGCGGCCGGCCGCAAGCCGCTGTTGGCGTCGATCACCGCTTTGAGATCGCCCGGAAGGCTTTCGTAGCGCGCCTTGTTCATCGCAAGCAGGAAGGACGTGGTGCTCAGCGTCGGCGAGCCGGGAATCTCGGTGTGAAACTTGACGAGTTCGTGAATCTTCAGCGTGGGCACCGCCTCCCAGGCCAGCACGCACCCGTCGATCACGCCTTGCGCCAACGCTTCGGGAACTTGCGGGACGGGCATCGAGATGGCGTTGACGCCGACACTGCGGAGTGCATCGCCGAGGAGCCTGGCGGAGAAGCGCAGGCGCACCCCGCGCAAATCGTCCAGGCTCTTGATGGCTCTGTTGGCGTGGATGACTCCGTGATCCTGTGCAAAGAAGCAGATGGGCCGGACCTCCTTGAACTCGTCGCGCAGGTGACGGTCCGAGAACTCCTGCAAGGCCTTCGAATTGGGAACGGCTCTCCGGGCCCCGATAAACGGCAGATCGAACACCTCGACAATCGGAAACCGGCCGGCGGTGTACGCGGGTAGCGTCCAGACGAAGTCCGCGACGCCGTCGCGGGCCTGGTCGAAGAGCTGCTGCGGACTGCCGCCAAGCTGCATCGACGCAAAGATGTCGATTTTAATCCGGCCCTTGGAGTCCGTCTCGATCTTGCGAGCCCAAGGCGCGATGAACTTGGCCGGCACATTGCCGGTCCGCGCCAGGAAATGGTGGAGCTTCAGCTTAAATTCCGCGTCCTGCCCGAAGCCGGGTCCGGCCACGAACGGCGCAGCCACCATGCTGCCCATGCCAATCAGAACACGCCGACGAGAACCGCGCATGCTTTTCCTCACA
>CBFGVM010000259.1:0-6247 GCA_965652015.1 uncultured Alphaproteobacteria bacterium | reverse complement strand
TGAAGTGGTAAGAAGATCGATTCGCGTTACCCATGGCAGCCCCCCCAACAACAGAAGTTGGACTCATAAGCGAGGGCGCAGGACAAGTCTTATAACTTCGCCGTACACGATCCGCTTTGCCTGTTTATTCCAATTAAAATAGAACGAGTAACTCTTTACATGCGCGGGAGGTTTCTCCGTTGGTCGGCAAATTCTTGTTGCACGTGCAAAACGGATTTTCTTCAGCACGTTGTGCTTGGGCCACATATTTGGATCGATTCTAAGTTTCAGCCCATTACGAGACATACGGGAAGCTGGTCATAATGGCCGGCGGACTGCCTGCCGCCGTCGATGTTCTGGGCTTGTCACGCGGAAAAAATACCGAGACGATTTAGCGCGTCGGTTGGGAAGTTTTCTCGGACATGAATATGTCCGCTCGCGGGCTGCGCTCTCTCGCGCGCATTAGCGACGATTGCTCTGGCGCTGACCGCCTCCCTTGCGCCCGCACCGGCGGCGCGCTGCGCAAAGTCCCCGAAGCGATCAGTAATTGGCCGCAAACATATGGTTTGTCGTTTCGAGGGAAAGAAAGACTGCGGACGAGCATCGGCCCGCTTTTCTGACCTCGCGAACGCTGGGAAAGACCTTAAGCGAATATCGCAACACCCCGCGCTCGCGGCATGTCCGATTCGCCCCCAATTGCTGCCGATTGCGGGCTTTGCCGAGGTTCTGCTTCGCTGTGTCCTAACACAAGGAGCCGTTGAAAGAATGCATGAATTCGGGCATCACGAGGTCGTATTGGAGAGTCCAAAATGCCCTCGAGAAAGCCGTCGCCTGCCCTCCCTCCGATGAAGTTGTCGGACGTTTACGCGGCACCTGGACATCTCATCCGCCGATCGCAGCAGATCTCGGTCGCGATTTTCTTCGAGGAATTCGAAGGCTACGACGTCACACCCGTTCAGTATGCTGCGTTGGTCGCCATTCGCGAGCGGCCCGGCATGGACCAGCGCACCCTTGTCGATCAGATTGCGATCGATCGCTCGACCATTGGCTCGATGCTCAAGACTCTGGAGAGCCGAGGGCTCATCCTTCGCGTGACGCCGAAGAACAACCAGCGGGTGAAGCAACTTTTCATTACCGAAGCCGGTGACCGTTTATTGCAGTCGACGCGCGAGCACATCTACCGCGTTCAGGAGCGGATCCTCGCACCCCTCAACGGCAAGGAACGCAGACTCTTTACTGAGCTCTTGTCTCGCCTTGTGCACATTAACAATGAGTTCAGCCGAGCGCCTCTGAAGATCGTTTTGCCGCAGCAAAACGCCAAAGAGCGCTCCTAGAAGCGGCATCCGTTCCGCACGATTGACAGCAACTGCCAGTGAGTAGGCTGTTTGTCATATCCGGGGCGAACAAACGGATCGCTTGATCAGCCTGCGCCCTCAATCGCACCGGTCGGGGGGGACCAAACGACCGAGGCCGATCAGCACGAGGGCGCCGGAACGGCGGGGACGATGGGAGGCCTCATTTTTGCGTTTGCGCGGCGACGCGCTCAAGCGCTGGCTTCCACAAGGTCTGCTGGTCGTTGATGTATTTTAATAATTCTTGGGGCGCCATAGGGCGTATGAACGAGCCGCGCGCGGCGAGTTTGTCTTTGATTTCCGGCTTGACGAGCACGGCGCGCAGATCGGCGCTCGCCTTGTTGATAACCGCCTCGGACGTGCCTTTCGGAGCCACGACCGCCTGCCAGCCGGTGGCGATAAAGCCCGGAATGGTCTCGGCGACCGTCGGTAGATTGGGCGCCTCGGGCAGGCGCTGGGCAGAAGCCACCGCCAACGGTTTCAGTTGACCCGCCTGGAACGCGCTGGAAAGTCCGGTGTAACCATCGATTACCATGGCGATACGACCGCCGAGCACGTCAGTGAGCGCCTGCGCGGAACCGCCCGTATATGGGACCATCTGGAGATTGATATCGCTCCGGATCTGCAGCAGCTCACCGGTGAGATGGGTTAGCCTGCCGACGCCGGTGACGCCGTACGAGATCTCGCCGGGCTTCTGTTTCGCCAATGCAATCAGCTCTGAAAGCGTGTTGACGCCGAGCTTTGGCGAGATGCCAATCGCCATGGGCTGATCGACGGTGTAGCCGACCGGCAGGAAGTCACGTGGCAGCTCGAGCGGAAGGTTCGGTGCCTTGCCGGGCACGGTCAGGAAGACCGAGAGCGCCGGCGCATAAAGCGTATAGCCGTCGGGCGGCGCTTTGGCCGCCGCCACTGCGGAAATGGCGCCCCCCGCTCCCGGCTGATTGACGACCAACACCTGCTGGTTCCAATGCTGGCTCAGGCCGTCGGCGATGATGCGCAAGCCCACGTCGACCGCGCTGCCCGGAGCGGAATCGGAAATGACCTGTACCGGCTTGTTCGGATAGTCGATCTGCGCGCGCGCCGCGCCGGCGATCAGGAGACTAAGCAGGCACGTCAGTGTGAATGTACGTCGATACAACTTCATGGCTCTTACCCTGGAGAGTCCCGTCTCTGACACTTGTCGCAACTCGCGCTCACTTGGCTTCCTGAAGGCCTAGCTTCTTCACCACCTGCGCGTAGCGCTCCATGTCCCGCTTCATGAACGCCACGTAGTTCGCGGTGCCGTTCTCCTCCATCACCATGCCGAGCTGATGCATCCGCGTCACCATGGCAGGTTCCCGCATGGCCGCCGCGACCTCTGCCTGCAGGCGCGCGATCACCTTCGGCGGCGTACCCGAGGGCGCGTGCAGCCCCATCATGGTCGCAACGTCGAAGCCCTTCTGACCGAACTCGTCGCAGGTCGGGATCGCGGGGGTGGAGGGCGAGCGCTGCAGCACGCTGACGCAATAGCCGCGCAGCTTGCCGGACGCGATGAGCTCAATGACGTTGGGGATGCCGGACCAGCCGACCTGGATCTCGCCGGTCAGAAGGCCGTTCACCATCGCCGAGCCGCCTCGGTAGGGCACGTGCAGGAGTTCGATGCCGGTCCGCTCGGCGAAAATCGCCATGGTGAGATGGTGGATCGAGCCCGCGCCGGCCGACCCGTAGCTCATCTTGCCCGGCTGCTTCTTGGCCAGCGCGATGAACTCGTCGAGCGTGTTGGCCGGCACATTGGGATTGGTCGACATGATGGTGGGTAGGGTGACCAGCCCGGTCACCGGTGCGAAGTCCTTGATCGGGTCGTAGCCGAGATTCGGATTGAGCGCCGGGTTGATCGCCATGGAGCCGGAATCGCCGAACATCAGCACATGGCCGTCGGCCGGCGCCTTCGCCACCATGTTGGCGGCGACGATGCCGCCGGCGCCCGGCATGTTCTCGACGATGAACGGCTTGCCGAACTTGCTGCTGAGCTTCTCGGCAAGCAGGCGCGCCAGCACATCGGGATTGCCGCCGGGGCCCGATGGCGCGATCAGCCGCACGGTCTGGGTCGGCCATGCGTTATCCTGGGCCATCGCCGCGGGCGAGAGCATTGCCAGCAGCAGCGCCAGAACCGGTAACCTTCGTTGCAGGGTCATGGTCCTCAAGCGTCGCCCCAAATGTCGCGTGCTAGCTCGACCACGAGGCGGAGCTTTTTCTCCTGCACGTCCGGCGTGATCGGATTGCCGGTGTCGATGCTGGCGAAGCCGCACTGCGGGCTGAGACCGAGGCAGTTGAGATCAAGCTGGCGCGCCGCCTCCTCGATGCGCTTCTTCAGCGCATCCTTGCTTTCCATCTCCGGCGTCTTGGTCGAGACAATGCCGAGCACCACGGTCTTGTGGGGCGGCACGAGGCGCAGCGGCGTGAACGTGCCGGCGCGCGGCGTGTCGTATTCGAGGAAGTAGAATTGGATGTTGAGCGCGTTAAACAACCGCTCGGCCACGTCGTCATAGCTCCCTTCCGAGTGCCACTGACCGCCGCGATTGCCGCGGCACAGATGCATGCCGATCCGCATGCCCTGCGGTGCGTCCTTGAGCACACGGTTGGTGATGGCGACGTATTTGTCGATCAGCGCGCTCCAGTCGTCGCCGCGCGACTTCAACGCGGCCTGCACCTCGGGGTCGCCGAACTTGGCGAAGGCGGTCTCGTCGATCTGTACGTAACGGCAGCCGGCTTCGGCGAGCGCCTTCAGCTCGCGGCCGAACGCTTCCACGGTGTCGTCCCAGAATTGGTCGAGGTCCGTGTAGGCGGTGGCGAGCACGGCGGCGTCGCCGCCGCGGAAATGCAGCGCGCAGGGGCCGGGGATGGTGATCTTGGGAATGAGCCGGGTGTTGGCTGCAATGAACTTGAAGTCCGGCACGTTGATTGGGCTGGTCCACTGCACGCGACTCCTGATCAGCGCCACCGGTTGGCTGCCGCGCTTGCCGATGGTGCCGGTCTCGGTGCCTCCCTTTGCGTGTTCGCCACCAACAATGTCGATGCTGAGATCGCCGAGCTGGCGGTAGAAGAAGCTGTGATAGGAGCGGCGGCGGAATTCGCCGTCGGTCGCGAACTTCAGCCCGACGCGCTCCTGCAGCGCCAGCGCCTCCTTGATCGCGGCGTCCTCGGCGGCGGCGAGCGCCGCGCGGTTGATTTCGCCGCCGGCGAACCTGCCACGCTGGTCAAGCAGGGACTTCGGACGAAGCAAGCTGCCGATGTGTTCGGCTCGGAACGGCGGGTTGAGTTGGGATAGCAACGCGTCCTCCTGCGAGACTTCGAACCGTTGCGCGAGGTGATGCCGTCGAGCACGCGGGAATTCTCATTCGGGGAAGGGCGGGGGGTGGCCCTGCGGGTTCGACTTTCTTTCCACGGCAGTGGCGTGGACGACCGTAAGCACCCTGATCGTCAGTATACAGTCGAGTACCGATGGAAACAACCCGAAGGGCCCGCGGCTAAGCACCTCGTTAGTTGAGGGGCTCCACGAACAAGGCTCATGGAGGCTTCGGATTGCAGTATACAGACCATCCGTGTACTGTGCGATGCGACGATCGACAATCTCCGGCACCGGTGAAATGACGACCCTCGTCCGGGGCTGAAAGGTGACGGATGGAAACTGCGGACAAGAGATCGGTGATCGTTGTCGGCGGGGGCATCGGCGGTCTCGCCGCCGCACTAGCGCTTGCGCAGAAGGGCATCGCGGTTCGGCTGTTCGAGCAGGCACCCGAATTCAAGGAAATCGGCGCCGGCATACAGTTGGGGCCGAATGTGTTCCGCATGTTCGAATGCCTGGGCGTTACCGACGAGATCAATAAGTTCGCGGTCTTTCCCGAGTCTCTGCTGATGCGCGATTCCGTCACCGGGCAGGAAGTGACGCGGATTTCGCTCGGGAAAGAATTTCTGGCCAAGTTCAAATATCCCTATGCGGTCATCCACCGAGCGGACCTGCATCGCGTCTTGCTCGCTGCAAATCAGCGAGAAAGGCTGATCGAGCTTCGTCCCGCGACGAAGATCGAGGCAGTCGAAGAAGGATCAAACGGCATCGTCGTGCGCACCGACAGAGGCGAGCGCCATTGCGCCGACGCGCTGATCGGAGCCGACGGCCTATGGTCGACGATCCGTCCGCTTATCGTGAATGATGGAAAGCCGATCGTTTCCGGCCACATCGCCTATCGTGCGGTATTGCCCACGTCGGAAATGCCGGAGCACTTGCGCTGGCAATCGATGGCGCTGTGGGCAGGCGACAAGGTCCACCTCGTTCACTATCCCCTGCGCGGCGGTGGTCTGTTCAACCTTGTCGCCGTGTTTCACAGCAACAAGTACGAGGAAGGCTGGGACACTTTCGGCGATCCCGAGGAGCTGCACGAGCGGTTTGCCGGCACCTGCGCCGAGGTCCGGACCCTGCTGGGAAAGATCGAGAGCTGGCGCATGTGGGTGCTGTGTGACCGGCAGCCGGTGAAGGAGTGGAGCCGGGGGCGCATGACGCTGCTCGGCGACGCGGCCCATCCCATGCTCCAGTATCTCGCGCAAGGCGCCGGCATGGCGATCGAGGACGCCGTGTGCCTCGCCGATTCGGTGGACGAAGCCGACGGTGACTTCCCCGCGGCATTCCAGGCCTATCAGGCAGCGCGCTATCTGCGTACGGCCCGGGTGCAGGTCATGGCCCGCGTCTATGGCGAGGCCTTTCACACGTCGGGAGTGGTGCGCGAGCTGCGCAACATGCTGCTTGCCGGGCGCACGCAAAAGGACGCGCTCGACTCCATGGACTGGCTCTACCGCGAGCAGCCGGGCCTCGGTCGCACTTTTCCCAAGCGCCTTGAGGAGGACGGCACCGACCGCTATGCCCAATTCATGGTGTAAGACCT
>CBFGVM010000258.1:0-6248 GCA_965652015.1 uncultured Alphaproteobacteria bacterium | reverse complement strand
GCGAAGATGGGCGCACGGGTACCGCACCGCAAGTTGATGCTCGATCGCTGAATCCTACATCCGGAATAGCCGTTTGGCGTTGCCGCTCAGGATCTTGACCTTGTCCTCGTCGCACAGCGGCACGGTTTCCATCCATTGCACCGCCGGCTTGTTGGCGACGAACGGCCAATCCACGGCGAACAGGATGCGGTCGATGCCCATTTCCATGACGCAACACAACAGCGCCGGATTGGAGAAGTTGCCGCTGGTCGTGATGTAAAAGTGGCCGCAGAAGGCGTCGCGGAAGCTCAAAGTCTTCGCGCCCGGGCGGGCGAGCGCTTGATCGACGCGCCACACCAGGAACGGCAGCGTTTCCCCGAGATGGCCAAGGACGACCTTGAGCCGAGGATAAGCATCGAAGACGCCGCTCAACACCAGCCTGATCGCTTGCGTCGCGGTTTCGACGGTGTAGCCCCAGGCCGCCCGCACCACCATCGGAAAGTCCTTGGCATAGTCCTTATAATACGCATCCATCACCGCCGGCAGCGGAAGCGATGGATGCAGATAGAGCGGCACGTCGAGCGCCTGGGCGCGCTCGAAGATCGGCCAGAACCGCCTGTCATCGAGAAAGATGCCATTGGCGAGGCCGTGGATCATCGCCCCCTTGAAGCCGAGCTTGGTGGTGCGTTCGAGTTCGTCGGCCGCGGCTTTGGGATCGCTGGTCGGCAGCGCCGCAAAGGCTGCGAAGCGCTTCGGGTTCGCGGCCACGACGGCGTGCAGCCGATCATTCACGCCCCGCGTGATGTCAGCCGCGTCGGCGCCGGAGAGCTTCTGCGCCGAGGGCGCGCCATGGGACAGGATCTGTACGTCGATCCCGGCTTCATCCATCTCGCTTAACCGCAACTCGCCGAGATCGTACAGGCGCTTGAGCGTTTGCGGATCGCGCACGCCCTCGGCGCCGGCGAACAGCGCCGCCAATTCTTTATCCCAGTAGTGCTCCTCCAGCGCGATGACCGGACATTTCAGCGTTCGCAACATGATTGCATCCCCCGTTCGGCAGCCGCACGAGTTTTCCTAGCAACCGCAAACGAGGCTGTCACGGAGGCGGTGCTTGCGCGATTCATGCGGTGGCGAGAAAGCGTCGGAACGCGACACCCCGATAGCCGTTGTCTATGCGGTCAGCCATCCGCTCTCTTGCACGCCAAATCAGACGGCCAGCGAGTGGCTCTGCGTAAAGCGCGCGTAAACGAGCGGCTGAGCCACGCGCGAGTTGCAACCCTGGTGTGCGGCTGGACGCTTAACTATATGGCTCAATCAAGGATTACATATTGGTCGGGAAGCGGGGGCGACTCGAAGGCACGCCATGGCCCATCTGGTCGATAAGGAATTTGTAGAACGCGCGAACACAATGCTGTTGCTCGGCATCCTCTGGACCGGGTTTGCGGTGTGCGTGCTCGGCGCAGTGGCGTACGACATCGCCTATTGGCTGCAGGGCTGGTGAGTCACGCACGGGGCGCATTGCAGCGCGGCTCGCACTGGTAAACATCGCTGCAAGCCCAGCTACATCGCCGCACCAAGCTACATCGCCGGACAAGGTCGCCCACGGTCGGAGTGTCCGGCCGCTGTCCAAGCCGTCTTTTCGGCGGCAATTCAAGGTTAGGCGGGGTTTACACAACGAAAGCACGTGGCCGTAGCTTTTCGGGCCTTTCGCGTGCCCTTTTTAACCTGACGAGCGTGCACCAAAGAGGATGAGGGGGCGCCGACCCGCCTGCGACCAATAGTCTTTCGAGCTCACTTTCAACGCCGCGCGTTGTCCATCTCCCTTCCTCATGCGCCTCATCATCACGCAGAGCGCCGACCGCACGAAGGCAATTGCGGGTTGGCGGAGTCGCGGCTGGGAAGGTATATTGATGCCTGAGTTCGGCGTAGGCGCAATACCGGCGAGGGAGGTGTGACATGTCGATGGGCTCGGGCGACGCCAATGAGCTGCAGCGCGCGCTGGCACAATCGATTCGCGAGCATTGGGTTTTGTTCCTGATCGAGGGCATCGTCCTCGTCGTGCTCGGCGTGTTGGCGATCATTATTCCGCCGATCGCCACCATCGCCGTCACTATTTTCTTGGGCTGGCTGTTCCTCATCAGCGGAATTGTCGGTTTGGTCACCACGTTCTGGGCGCGGCACGCGCCGGGATTCTGGTGGTCGCTTTTGTCGGCGGTGGTCGCGATCGCCGCCGGCATCGTGTTGCTGGGATGGCCGATACCCGGTGCCGTCTCGCTCACGTTGCTGCTGATCGTATTTTTCATCATCGAAGGCGTGCTCTCGATCATGTACGCACTCGAGCACAAGAAGGAGCTGTCGGGCCGATGGGGGTGGATGCTGATCAGCGGCATCATCGATCTCATTCTGGCCGCCATCATCTGGGGCGGGTTGCCCGGCACCGCCGCGTGGGCGCTCGGCCTGCTGGTCGGCATCAATATGCTGTTCGGCGGCTCCGCGATGATCGCGATGGCTTTGCACGCGCGCCACGCCGACCCCACGACAACCGCTGCTCCGAAAGCGCTCTAAACCGGCAGAGCGAGCAGCCTGCGACCAGCCGTAAAAAGCGCCGCGCCGGTTTCCCGACGCGGCGCTGTTCTTCGTGCCGGACGCGATTATGCCAAAGCGCGTTTCATCCGATCCGGCGACATCGGCAGGTTGCGGACTCGCTTGCCGGTGAGCTGGAACAGGGCATTCGCAATCGCCGGAGCGACCGCCACCACGCCGATTTCGCCCATGCCGGTCGGCGGATTATCGGTCGTGACGATCTTGGTGTGGATCTCCGGCAGCTCGCTCATCCGCAGCACCGGGTAGTCGTTGAAGTTCGTCTGCTGGATGGCGCCGCCCTTCACCGTCAATTCCTCGAGCAGCGCAGCGCTGAGACCGTAGACGACGGCGCTCTCGAGCTGGCCATGGACGTGGTCCGGCTGAATGACAAGGCCAGGATCGACCGCGACCCAGTAGTTGTGCACCTTGATCTTGCCGGTGTTGCGATCAACCGACACTTCCGCGACGCCGGCCGAGAGCGTTCCATGATAGTCGGAGAACGCGATGCCCATGCCGCGCCCCGGACGCTTGCGCTTGAAGTCGGACATCTCGGCCACCGCCTTGATGACCGCCTGGGCGCGCGGCTGATCTTTCGTCAGTTCGAGGCGCAGCGCGAGCGGATCCTTACCGACCGCGTTCGCCACCTCATCGACAAAACATTCGGCCGCAAACTTGTTATAGCCCGAGCCGATGCCGCGCCAGGCATGAACGCGCATGCCGCGGGTTTCCCGCACGTATTCGGCCCGCACATTGCGGATACCGTAGAACGCCTGATCGAGGCCGCGCGCGCCGATGTAGTCCTTGCCACCCGTCGCTTGGAACCGCGGGGGCGCGGCGACCGCATCGACATTCTCCGACACCAGGCGATGGTGCCAACCGACGAGGTTGCCATTGGCATCCAAACCGGCCTTGAGCACGTGGTGCGTCATCGGCCGCGGCCGGGCGGCGGCGAGGTCGTCCTCCCGGGTGAGAATGAGCTTCACCGGCTTCTTGGTGATGTTGGACAGAATGGTCGCCTGGATGGCGGCGTCCGGCCAAATGCGCCGGCCGTAACCCCCGCCCAACATTTGCTGATTGATCTTGATCTTGTCCGGCGTGGTCTTGAGGATGCCGGCGATGATGTTGGCGGCGAGCGCGCCGAATTGCGTGCCGATCCAGATCTCGGCCGACTGGCCGTCGTCCGAAACCTTGGCCACGCAATTCATCGGCTCCATCTGCGCGTGATAGCAGTATTCGGACCAATACGTCGCTTCCACCACCTTCGCCGCGCCGGTCAATGCTTTGGCGGCATCGCCGACCTCGTACTCCACCATGGTTTTGGCGTCGGGATCCTTGCCATGGCGCGCATACTCTTCCTTGGCCTTGTCGGAGTCGGTGTTCGCCGCGGCAGCGCCGGTCGTGTCCCATTTGACTTTCAGCGCATTGCGTCCGGCCCTCGTCGCCTCCACGCTCTCGCCGATCACGGCAACGCCGAACGGCAGTGGAATGACCTTAGTCACTCCCTTGATGTTCGTAACGTCGCCCATGTTGAGGACTTCGACCTTGGCACCCTCGACCGGCGCCTCCAACACTGAGGCGTAGACCATGTCGGGAATCTGCACGTCGATTCCATACTTGGCACTGCCGTTCACTTTCGACGGAACGTCGATGCGCCCGATGTCTTTGCGCCCGATGAGCTTGAATTGCGCAGGCTTCTTCAGGTCCGCATCGGTGATGTTCGGCAGCTCGGCCGGAACGGTCGCAAATTTGGCGACGTCGCCGTAGGAGATGCGGCGGCCTGACTTCGCGTGGACGACGAAGCCTTTGTCCGTCGACAGCTCGCTCGCCGGTACTTTCCATTCATTGGCTACGCTGTCGATGAGCACGCGCCGCGCCTGGGCCCCTGCTATCCGCAACGGCGTGAAATAGCCGGGAACGGAGACGCTCGCGGCGGTGATCTGCGCGCCTTTGAATATCTCGTGCGGATTGCCGTAGGTTTTCGGATTCGCGGGCGCGAACTCCGCCTTCACCTTTGACCAGTCGGCGTCGAGCTCCTCCGCCAGAATGAGCGGCAAGGAGGTCATGACGCCCTGCCCCATTTCCGCGGCCGGGCAAAGGATCGTCACCGTTCCGTCGGTGCCGATCGTGACCCAGGCGTTGATCCTGGCAGCTTGCGTAGCGCCCAATGCATGAGGCACGCGGCCCACAGCGCCGAGCGTGAACGCGAACGTCAGCCCAGCCACGCCCCCAACGAAGCTGCGGCGGCTGACCGTCGTGGCGACTGATGCTTGATTGATGTCTTCGTGCATGACTTAGGCCTCCCGAGCGGCGCGCTCGACGGCGCGGACGATGCGCGGATAGGTGCCGCAGCGGCAGATGTTGCCGTCCATATGCGCGACGATCTGCTTGCGCGTCGGCTTCTTGGTCTTCGCCAGCAGCTCCGCCGCTTGCATGATCTGGCCCGACTGGCAGTAGCCGCACTGCGGCACCTGCTCGGCGATCCAGGCCTTCTGCAACGGATGGCTCGAGTTCGGCGAGAGCCCCTCGATGGTCGTGACTTTCTTGCCGCCGACGCTCGACATCTGCGTCTGGCAAGATCGGACGGCCTTGCCGTCGATATGCACCGTGCAGGCGCCGCAGAGACCCGAACCGCACCCGTACTTCGTGCCGGTGAGTTTGAGGTGCTCGCGCACGACCCAAAGCAGCGCCGTGTCGGGTTCGGTCTCGACGCTCACCGGCTTGCCATTGATTATAAATGCGACAGCCGTCATCGGTTTCCTCCCTGGGACGGTTATTTTGCGGCTGAACCGACGAATAGTAGTTGTTTTCGGGGTTGGCCGGAAGAGTGGCTTGTCGGGCAACGCCGACAAAAACGACGCAGGCTCGAGAACGTTCTATGATGGCGCGCGGTTCGGGCGGGATCTGAGCAAAGGGTGATGCTTCGATGAGCAGGCAAAGCAACCTCGCCGGCAACATTGCCTACGACGACCTGCGTGAATGGCTCGCCATGGCCGAACGCCTCGGCGAGGTCCGCACGGTCAAGGGCGCCAATTGCGAGGAGGACATCGGACTAGCGGCCGAGGCGGTGCTGCGCGCCGAGCACGGCCCCTGCGTCATGTTCGAGGACATCCCGGGCTGTCCGAAAGGCTTTCGCCTGCTCATGAACGTGTTCGCCGGCAAGCGGCGCAACATGACACTCGGCTTTCCCGATCACCTCAGCAAGTGGGAGCTAAGCGACGCCTACCGCGAGGCCTACCTACAGGAGCAGCGCATCGTGCCGCATGTCATGGTCGACGATGGCCCGGTTTTCGAGAACGTCATGATGGGCGAGGACGTCGACGTGACCATATTCCCGGCGCCGAAGTGGCACGAAAAGGACGGCGGCCGCTACATCGGCACGGGCACTTACAGCATCACCCGCGACCCGGAAGAAGACTGGCTCAATGCCGGCGCGTATCGCGCGCAAGTGCACGACAAAAAGACCGTCGGCATCGTGATGGCGGCGGGCCACCACGGACGCATCCATCGCGACAAGTCGTTCAAACGGGGCGAGCCTTTGCCGGTGGCGATGGTGCTGGGGGGCGACCCGATCGCATTCTTCTTCGGCGGGCTGGAAGCGCCGTATGGCGTATTCGAACTCGATCTTGTCGGCGGCCTGCGCGGGCGGCCGGTCAAGATGGTGCGCGGCAAGGTCACCGGGCTGCCGT
>CBFGVM010000257.1:0-6258 GCA_965652015.1 uncultured Alphaproteobacteria bacterium | reverse complement strand
TCGCCGATATACATGCCCGGCCGCTTGCGCACGGCGTCGAGGCCCTTGAGGACCTTGATCGAATCCGAATCGTATTCAGAAGCAACGGAAGGAGTCTGGCGGGCGGGCTCTGCCATGGAATGTTTTTCGAATCAGTTTCGGAAGTGATGGGCCAAATCGGGCTTGGTTTGACACGAAAAGGCGATGCCGTACAGCCCAAAGTGATAGCCTGTAAGTAACTGTTTTTTATGAAATTTCAAGGCATGGCGCGGTGCAAAAAAACGCCTGGAAAATGGCTCGATTACGGCCGCCGGCGCCGCCTTATTTTGCCTCTCCGCGACGGCCGTTTTTCTCGCAATTTCCGCGCAAGCACAGCGAACGCGGCAGGCGCGAATTCGAGCCTCCGATACAGACCAGTCGTGTTGTGAGCCTTGATTGTTGTGCTTCCGGCTAGGCCGAATTTTTGTCCGGTCGCCAGCCTCCGCTTGAACAGTTCAAAGCCACGGAGCGCAAGCAGCGCTAAGTGACGCTGACCACGATGTTGCCCAGCGCCTTTCCCGACTCGACCGTTTCGTGCGCGGCCGCGATCTCGCGCAGGTCGAACGTCTGCGCCACGTTATGGATGACCTCTCTGCGCTCGAGCATGCCGGTGATGTCGGCGGTCGCACGGGCGCGCAGTTGCGACGGCATCTGGTAAACCAGGAAAAATTTGAGTTCGATGCTGTTCTGAAGCAGGAATTGGAACGGTATCGAGGTCTCGGGGGCGCTGTTGCCGTAGATCGCCACCACGCTGTTGGGTGCAAGCACCGCGGGCAGGAGCCGTGCATTGGCGGCTAGATCGACTTCGATCGCGGCATTCACTCCACGTTTTCCGGTGAGTTCCATGACCCGCTCGCCGACGTTCTCGCGCCTGTAGTCGATGACGTGGTCGGCGCCGGCGCGCCGCGCGATTTCGGCCTTGGCGGGCGCACTGACGGTGGTAATGACGGTGGCCTTGCGTCTCTTCGCAAATTGAATGGCGTAATGGCCCACCGCCCCGGCGCCTCCGGCGACGAGCACGGTCGAGCCGTCCTCGGCGCCGGTGAGCACCACCGCCTGGTAGGCGGTATAGGCCGGAATACCGAGGCACGCTCCGGCCTCCATGTTGACATGGGCGGGCAGCGGCACAGCCTGTTCCGAGGGCAGCACGACCCATTCGGCGGCGGTCCCGAACGGGCGCCGCCACTGGCCGTTCCAAACCCAGACGCGCTCGCCCACACGCGATGGCGAAACGCCTTCGCCCACGCAGTCAATCTCGCCGGCGCCGTCGCTGTGCGGAATGACGCGGGGGAAAGCGATCTTACGGGTGAGCCCGGCGCGGCTTTTGACGTCGGAAGGGTTGACGCCGGAGGTGGCGAGGCGCACCCGGACCTCACCCCGTTCCGGCTGCGGCGTGTCCAGTTCCGCGACCCGCAATACGTTGCGGGCCGCTCCGTTGGTCTCGTAGTAGGCAGCGCGCATGCTGTTCGTTGGCCCCTTTGCGTCCTCTCCACGATACGCATGATGACACAGAACTTGCGGCGCGACGATTACGCCCGCCGTCTGACCTGTCCCGGCAGGACGTCGAACACGTCAGCCTTGCCTTCGATGTCCGCGAAGGCGGCAGCATCGGCACCGGTTATCCAGGCTTGCGCGCCGAGGGCGTCTAGTTCCGCGTAGAGCGCGGACCGCCGCACGGGGTCGAGATGAGCGATAACCTCGTCCAGCAGCAGCACCGGCGCGAAGCCCGACATTTCTGCAAGGAGGCCCGCATGGGCCAGAATGAGGCCAATGAGCAACGCCTTCTGTTCGCCAGTCGAGGCCTCGGCGGCGGCAATGTGCTTGTCCGCGTGAGCGACGAGGAGATCGGTAAGGTGCGGTCCTTCGAGCGTGCGGCCGGCGGCGGCGTCGCGCGCACGATTGGCTTTGAGCATCGCGCGATAGCGGTCCTCCACCTCGACGGCTGGCTCAAGCGGCACGAGCCGTTCCATCCAGCCGTCAAGCGCCAGCGCGGCGGCGGGAAACGCCGAGGCGGGATGCTGGCGCGCCGCAAGGGCGGCTTGCAGCCGGCTGACGGTCTCCACCCGCAAGGCCGTCACCGCGACCGCAAGCTCGGCAGTCTCGTGCTCGATTGCATCGAGCCAGTGCGGATCCGGACGAGGGTCCTCGAGCAGCCGGTTGCGCGAGCGCAGCGCGCGTTCAAGCGCGTTGACGCGCGTCATATGCTCGGCATCGAGCGCCAGCGCCAGTCGATCGAGAAAGCGGCGACGCTCGGAGGCCGGGCCGTTGAACAATCCGTCCATGGCCGGTACGAGCCAGACGACGCGCAGATGGTCGGCAAACGCCGTTGCCGACGCGACCGGCTCGCGATCGATGCGGCATTTGCGCGTGACGGCCGCGTCCTCGCTCGCCGGCGGCTCTATGCCGGTGCCCAGCGTCGCCAAGCCCAGCGCGCCTTCCACGTCCGCCGCCACTGCCCATGATCCGTCGCCCTCGGAAAAGGCGACGTCCCCGAGCACCGCGCGGCGCAGGCCGCGCCCCGGCGCGAGAAAAGAAATCGCCTCGATCAGATTGGTCTTGCCGGAGCCGTTCGGCCCTACCAGCACCACCGGCCCCGCGGCGACCTCGATCTGCGCGGCGTGGTAGCTGCGGAAATTGGTAACGCTCAGGCGCCGGATGCGGGCAAAGGGCATATCGGTAATCAGTAAACAGTGACCGGAAAACAGCAAATCCGGTGCGGCGCCCGCGCGGGGCTGGCACCGCTGCCGGATCTCTGGTTACTGATAATTGACCTCTGATCCGCGCTACACCCGCATCGGCATCAGCACGTAGAGCGCGCCCTTGGTGTCGCGGTCCTGGATCAGCGTGGGGGATCCCGGGTCGGCGAGCTTCAGCACCGCGGCTTCGCCTTCGAGCTGCGCCGCGATATCGAGCAGATAGCGGGAATTGAAGCCGATATCGAGCGGCTCGGAGCCATATTCCACTTCGATCTCTTCAGTCGCGCTGCCCGAATCCGGGTTGGTCACGGACAGCATCAGCTTGCCGTTGCTCAGCGACAGCTTGACCGCGCGGCCGCGCTCGCTCGACACGGTGGACACACGATCGACCGCCTGCTCGAACTCCTTTTTGTCGACAGTGAGCTCTTTGTCATTACCGAGAGGGATGACGCGCGCATAGTCCGGAAATGTGCCATCGATGAGCTTGGAGGTGAGCACCGTCTCCCCGAGTCTGAAACGGATTTTGCCCTGCGACAGCTCGACCGTGATTTCGGCCTCGTTGTCCTCGATGAGTCGCTGCACCTCGGCCACGGTCTTGCGCGGGACGATGATGCCCGGCATGCCGCTGGCGCCGGGCGGCAGCGGCAGCTCGAACTGCGCGAGGCGATGCCCGTCCGTTGCGACCCCGCGCAGCGTCGCCGCCTTCGCGGTGCCGGCGGTGTGCAGATAAATGCCGTTGAGATAGTAGCGCGTCTCCTCGGTCGAAATCGCGAATTGGGTCTTGTCGATGAGACGCTTGAGATCGGCCGCCGCGAGCTTGAACGTGTGCGTCATCTCGCCCGCCGCAAGATCCGGAAAGTCGCTCTCCGGCAGCGTCTGCAACGTAAAGCGCGAGCGTCCGGCGCGGATCGTGAGCACCGCGCGATCGCCGGACGCCTCGAGTACGATCTGCGCGCCTTCCGGGAGCTTGCGGACGATCTCATAGGCCATGTGGGCGGGGACGGTGGTGGCGCCGCCGGGGGCCACCTCCGCGGAGATCGTTTCCGTGACCTCGACGTCGAGGTCGGTCGCTTTGAAGGCAAGCTTCGATTTCTCCGCCTTGATCAGCACGTTGGCGAGAATGGGAATGGTGTTCCGTCGCTCGACGACGCGATGGACGTGGCCAAGCGACCGCAACAGCGCTGCGCGTTCGACGGTGACTTTCATTGTTCGATCCGCCCGCTCGCGTGAAAGTTCCGAAAGGGTAAGGAAGGTGGCGCGTACGCGTATTTTTCGCAAGGGCGAGGGCGACCGGCGTCGGCACTTACCAACGGATTTGGCGGCCTACCCCGGGGGCGGACCGGCGCGGCAGATCGTGGGCGGGCGCTCGCTTGTCCTAAGCCGCTTTGTCCTGGCAGCGGCCGTGCGGGTCCCGATGACGGCAGTTTACTCCTGCAATTGCCGCTTCAGCAGCTCGATCTCTTCGGCCAGCGCGGAGTCGGTATTCACGAGATTTTCGATCTTGCGCACGGCGTGCAGCACGGTCGTGTGATCACGTCCGCCGAAGCGTCGCCCGATTTCCGGCAGCGAACGCAGCGTGAGGGTCTTGGCAAGATACATCGCCACCTGCCGCGGACGCACCACATTGGCCGTGCGCCGCGAGGATAGAAGATCGGCGCGGCTCACATTGTACTGTCGCGCGACCACCCGTTGGATGTCTTCGATTTTGACGCGCTTGGGCTCCTGCGGACGGACCAAGTCGCGCACCTCACGCTCGGCCATTTCGAGCGTGACGGGCTGGCCGGTAAGCTTGCTGTGAGCGAGAAGACGATTGAGCGCACCTTCGAGGTCGCGACCGTTGTGGGTGACGGTCCTGGCGATGAACTCGACCACGGGAAGGGGAACGTCAAAGTCGGGATGATGCTGCCTGGCGGCCGCGGCGCGACATTTGAGAATTTCAAGCCGCAGCTCCTCGCCGAGCAATCCCATTTCGACGACGAGGCCGCCAGCGAGCCGCGAGCGCACGCGCTCGTCGAGGCTCTCGAGATCGGAGGGTGGCCGGTCGGCGGCGATCACGACCTGGCGGCCGGCGTCGATGAGTGCATTGAGCGTATGACAGAACTCGGCCTGGGTCGATCGGCCTTGAAGGAATTGCAAGTCGTCGATGACCAGGACGTCGATGGTTCGCAGCGCCTCCTTGAACGCGATTGCATTCTGCGCCCGCAGCGCCGCCACGAAGCCGTACATGAATTTCTCGGCGGTGAGATACAGGACCTTGCGTTCGGCAGTCGCATTGCCCGCCCAAGCCAGCGATTGCAGCAGGTGCGTTTTGCCCAGCCCGACCCCGGCGTGAATGTAAAGCGGGTTGAACATGACCAGGTCGCCACGCCTGGCCTGGGCGACCTGCTTGGCCGCGGCATGTGCCAGCGTATTGGAGCGCCCGACCACGAAGGTCTCGAACGTGAGCCGCGGATCCAGCGGTGAGCCGCCGAGTGCCTCGTGCGCCGCCGCGAGCGGTCCCGCCCCATTGCGCGGCTGGGCGCCATTGAGTTTGATCTCTCGATTCTCCCGCAGCGGCGCAGGCGTCTCCATCGGCTTGATTTTCGATTGCAAGGTACGGATGACCGCGGAGCGGACCGTAAGCTCGACGCGTGAAAAGTTCGGCTGCTCAGCCTGCCAGCAAGCCAGCACCCGCTCGGCATAATGCGATTGAATCCAGCTCTTGAGGAAGCGCGTGGGCACGGACAGCTTGACCGTGTCTCCTTCGCTGCCATCAAGCTCCATGCGGGCGAACCAACTCGCGTAGACGTCGTCACCGACTTCGGCGCGAAGACGATCCTTCACGCGGCTCCAGCGGTCCAGGTCCATGTGCGTCATTGCGTATCTCTGTTTGATCGGCGGCAAACGATGGGACGCGGACAAAACGCGATACTTCAACGCGAAGTGGCACCAGGCGGGAACATTCGGAGGGGGAGAGTGCCGCGGCACGGCCCGCGGACCGTGGAGGAACCCTAGGAGGGCGGGGGCGCGGGCGGGGCGACTGTCTCAGTGCGGGGGTGGGGCCGGCCCGCGAGCCGCAATAACGAAATTAAACAAATGGCCGTAAGGTTGGCTGCCGATAGCGCAAGCCATGTTCACCCTCACTGTCGTCATGTCACCCCCCTTTTTTTCTGCCCGTTCTCATGAGGGCTATCCAGGCGTTGATGTTTTTGGCTTAATTTTTTTGTCTGCTCGTTGTTTTGGACGCGACGCTATAAAACGCAACTATCTGCACTTAACCCAAGCACTCGCGAATTCGAAGCTGAGAACAACCAGGCAAGACTCACCCGTCCTCATCTTCGATGAGCTAAACCACGACCTTGTTACTGAGAGCCGCCGGTGGCCCAGCGGCGATCTGAAAATAGCACGCCGCAGTTACCCTGCAACGGCTGCAATAGCTGCAGCGCGCACAACTCGAGATCGGTTGCGGTTCACGCGTTGCGGGCTGCTGTGCGCAAGCTTGCCATAATATTTTGAATTGACTTGCGTATTCGAAGCGGGCGCGGCAGCGCGGCAAAGCTCGTGC
>CBFGVM010000256.1:0-6268 GCA_965652015.1 uncultured Alphaproteobacteria bacterium | reverse complement strand
CGGAGCATGATGCCGTAGGGCTCGACCGAAAGCGCGTCGGCGGAGATCTCATAGCTCTGTGGCGACTTCGATCCGGCCACCAGGCTGTAGAGCAGGATATCGTCCATCACGAAAGCGACGGCGCGGCCGGTCTCGACCATCAGGAACGCCTCGGCATGGTCCTTGGCGGCGAGGATGTTGAGGTTGAGGCCCTTCTGCGCACCGATCTCGGTGATCTGCTTGATGTTGGTGGTGCCCGAAGTCGACACCACGGTCTTGCCCTTGAGATCGTCGACCGTTTTCAGGTTCGCAGACTTTTTCGACACGAAGCGGTTCGCGGTGACGAAATGGGTGATGGTGAATGAAACCTGCTTCTGCCGCTCGAGGTTATTCGTGGTCGAGCCGCATTCGAGGTCGATGGTGCCGTTCGCCATCAGCGGGATGCGGGTGGCCGAGGTGACCGGATTGAGCTTGGTCTCGAGCCTGGCGAGCTTAAGCTCGTTCTTGACGCCTTCGACGATGCGTGCGCAGAGATCCATGGCGTAGCCGACGACCTGCTGCTTGTCGTCGTAGTAGGAAAACGGCACCGAGGAGTCGCGGTGACCGAGCGTGATGGCGCCCGTATCCTTGACCTTCTTAAGCGTGCCGGTGAGCTCCTGGGCGAGCGCTGGGCTGGCGACGAAGGAGGCGGCCGCGATCACCGAAAACAGCATGTTGAGACGCATGGAAGTTCTCTCCTGTAAAGGCACTCGGGCGTGTGCACTGGGCGGTGGGCCCGATCCGCGCAGCGGTCAGTCCTTCACCTTAACATAGCTTCCGGGTGCGTCCTCGAGCGGCGTGAGCTTGCCGCCTCCCGGCTCGCGTGCCGCAACCTCGGTGGAGTCTTGCGCCCTGATCCACTTGAGCCAATCCGGCCACCAAGAGCCCGCGTGCTCCTTGGCCTTGGCCAGCCACTTGTCGAGATTGGCGCTGGTCGGTTTAGGTCCGGTCCAGTATTGATATTTCATCTTGTCGGGGGGGTTGACGACGCCGGCGATGTGTCCCGAGCCGGCGAGCACGAACCGCACCGGCCCGCCGAAAAATTTCGTGCCAAGCAGCACCGAGCGCGCGGGCGCGATGTGATCCTCGCGCGTAGCGAGATTGTAGATCGGAACCTTTACGCTCTTGAGGTCAAGCCTGTTCCCGCCGATGACCATCTCGCGCTTGCTGAGACGATTCTCGAGATAACAATTGCGCAGATAAAACGAATGATTTGCCGCCGGCATTCGAGTTGCATCCGAATTCCAGTACAGCAAGTCGAATGGCGCCGGCTCCTTGCCTTTGAGATAGTTATTGATGACGTACGGCCAGATCAGATCGTTCGAGCGTAGCAGGTTAAAAGCCGTGGCCATCTTCTTGCCTTCGAGATAGCCGCGCTCGCTCATTTCGCGCTCGCGCGCCGCGATCTGCTCCTCGTCGACGAAGACCTTGAGATCGCCGGCATGGGTGAAATCGACCTGCGCGGCGAAAAGCGTGGCGGAAGCGATGCGGTCGTCGCGCTTGGCTGCCATGTAGGCAAGCGCGACCGCCAGGAGCGTCCCGCCCACGCAATAACCGACCGAATTGACCTCGCGTTCGCCGGTGGCGTTCTCGATGACGTCGAGCGCGGCGAGCGGGCCCGCGCGCATGTAGTCTTCGAAGCTCTTCTCGGCGAGTCTGGAGTCCGGGTTCACCCAGGAGATCACGAAAACGGTGAGCCCCTGATCCACGCACCATTTGATGAAGGATTTCTCCGGTGTCAGGTCCAGGATATAGAACTTGTTGATCCAGGGCGGCACGACCAGCAGCGGCCGCTTGAGCACGGTTTCGGTAGATGGTGCGTATTGGATGAGCTGCATCAGCTCGTTTTCGAAAATGATCTTGCCCGGCGTGAGTGCGAGATTGCGGCCGACCTCGAACATTTCCGACCGGGACTGACGGATCTTGAGGTCGCCACGCCCGGCAGCAATGTCCTCGGCCAGCATCTGCATGCCACGCACAAGATTCCCCGCGTTCGAAGTGAGCGTTTCGCGTAAGAGCTCCGGGTTAGTGAGGACGAAGTTCGAGGGCGCAATCGCGTTGGCGATCTGCCGGATGTAGAAATCTGCTTTTTGCCGAGTATGCGGATCGAGCGCTTCGGCGTCGCGCACCAGCCGGTTCGCCCATTGCACCGTCAGCAGATAGGCTTGTTTCAGGAAATCGAAGAACTGGTTGCTTGACCACTCGGGATCGGCGAAGCGCTTGTCTTTCGGGTCCGGTTCGGCGACCGGTTGCACCTGCTCGCCGGCCATGCGCTTGACGGTGTTCGCCCACAGGTCGAGATAAGCCTTACCCAGGCTCGACTGCAATTCGAGCGCGCGCTGTGGATCCCGAAGCCAATAATCCGCGACTTGGCCGATGGTTTTCACCACGTCGGCGATCTCGGCGTATTGGTCGTCGTGGCGGCCTTCTTCGCGCGGCTTGAGATAGGCGGCGAGCGCTTTGCCGCCTTCCTCCGTCATGCGGGCGATATTGCGGGCGAACTCCTCCCACTCGGCGGGCCCGCTTTTGATCGGTTCGGCTGGGGCTCTCACGGCAACGCCTCAATTCAGAGTTCGGCGTAGACCCGGGTCGGCCTTTTCGAAACTCAGATGGACTTTACCCATAACCACCGCAAGACGCATCATAGGTCTTCGCAGCGGCCCTCGCGCCCGAGTCGGACGGGAACCGAGACAGGGCTCAAGCCGCCTGCCTTAACCTTGCTTTGGTCATATTGGGAGGTTACAGCTCCAGGCAATTCTTTGAATTGGCAGCAATTTCGCCTTGGAGGGGAGGGGGCCGGCCGGCGTGTTGCGGTCCGGCCGGAGTTGAACCGGCATGATGTCCCGATCGCGGTCATATTGGCGCATGGCAAGATGCGCGGTTGCGGCGGCGCTTTTTGCCGGTGCCGGCACCCTCGGGGGCTGCTCGGCCGGCAGCTCGGTCGCCGACCACGTCCCGACCGCGCTCGGCGGTTTGCCCGAAGGCACCCCGCAGCGCGCGAAAACTATGTCGGCGTATCCGGCGGTTCACGACATGCCGCCTGCGCGTCCGACCTCGGTCCTCACCGACGCGGAGCAGACGAAGCTCGAGAGCGATTTAGCCGCGGCCCGCAACCGCGCTGCGGAGGCGGCCAAGGCCGCTGCCGCTGCCAACAAGCCGTGATAGAAGGCTCGCGCCGGCCTGCTCGGCGCAACATCGCCGCGCAGGCCAAAGGAGCCGGGCCCATGGAAGAATTTCACCGCATTCGGCGCCTGCCGCCCTACGTTTTCGAGCAGGTCAATCGCGCCAAGGCGGCGGCGCGCAATGCGGGCGCCGACATCATCGATCTCGGCATGGGCAATCCCGACCTGCCGGCGCCGGCGCAAGTCATCGAGAAGCTCAAAGAGACGATCGGAAAGGCGCGTACCGACCGTTACTCGTCCTCGCGCGGTATTCCGGGATTGCGCCGCGCGCAGGCGGCCTATTACGCCCGCCGCTTCGGGGTCAAACTGAATCCCGAGACCGAGATCGTCACCACGCTCGGATCGAAAGAGGGCTTCGCCAACGTGGCGCAGGCGATCACGGCGCCCGGCGACGTCGTCGTGGTCCCCAATCCCAGCTATCCGATTCATGCCTTCGGTTTTCTGATGGCCGGCGGCGCCATCCGCGCGGTGCCATCGGAGCCGATGCCGTCATTCTTCGAAGCTCTCGAGCGCGCGATTATCCGCTCCATTCCCAAACCGATTGCGGTTGTCGTCTGCTATCCCTCCAATCCGACCGCGGCTGTCGCCGATCTCGATTTCTACAAGGACCTGATCCTGTTTGCGAAGAAGCACGGCGTCTTCGTGCTCTCCGACCTTGCTTATGCGGAGGTCTATTTCGACCACAATCCGCCCCCATCGGTGTTGCAGGTGCCGGGTGCTATCGATGTCGCCGTCGAGTTTACCTCGATGTCGAAGACCTATTCGATGCCGGGCTGGCGCATCGGATTCGCAGTCGGGAACGAGCGCATCATCTCGGCGCTGGCGCGCGTGAAATCGTATCTTGATTATGGCGCCTTCACCCCGGTCCAAGTGGCGGCCACCGCCGCGCTCAACGGTCCCGACGACTGCATCCGCGACATGCGCGAGATCTACAAACGGCGGCGCGACGTGCTGGTGGAATCGTTTTCTCGTGCGGGCTGGGAGGTTCCTCCTCCGCGCGCCTCCATGTTCGCCTGGGCGCCGATCCCCGAGCCGTTCCAAACCCTCGGCAGCGTCGAATTTTCCACGCTGCTGGTCGAAAAGGCGGAGGTCGCGGTCTCCCCGGGTATAGGCTTCGGCGAATATGGCGAAGGCTACGTGCGTATCGCGCTCGTGGAGAACGAGCAGCGCATCCGTCAGGCCGCCCGCAACATCCGCCGCTTTCTTGAAACCGGCCCGAAAAAGTTGCACAACGTCGTCCCCCTGGCCCAGCGGCGCTAGATGCTCCGTTTCCACGCAGGCCGACGATGCCCGCTCCACTGAAACTCGGTATTGCCGGTTTGGGCACGGTCGGCTCGTGCGTCGCCCGGCTCATTGAGCGCCAGCGCGATGCGCTCGCCGCCCGTTGCGGCCGCCCGATCGAGGTCGTTGCGGTCAGCGCGCGTTCGCGTGGTAAGAAACGCGATATCGGTCGCAAAAAGCTTCGCTGGGTCGCCGATCCCATCACCCTCGCGACCGACAGCGAAATCGACGTCTTCGTGGAGTTGATCGGCGGGGAGGGCGATCCGGCCAAAGCTGCGGTCTCGGCTGCGCTGGCGGCGAAAAAATCGGTGGTCACCGCCAACAAAGCATTGCTCGCTAAGCACGGGGTCGCGCTCGCGGCGATGGCCGAAAAGAACCACGTGGCGCTCAATTTCGAGGCTGCCGTGGGCGGCGCCATCCCGATCGTGAAAGCGCTGCGCGAGGGTTTGGCCGGCAATTCGCTCGCGCGCATCTATGGAATCCTCAATGGCACCTGCAACTACATCTTGACGCGCATGGAAGAGGAGAAGCTCGCTTTCGCCGACTGCCTGAAGGAAGCGCAGCGGCTCGGCTACGCGGAAGCCGATCCCACCTTCGACATCGAGGGCCATGACACGGCGCAGAAGCTCGCGATTTTGGCGAGCCTCGCGTTCGGGACCAAGGTCGATCAGAGCGCCGTCTATGTGGAAGGCATTTCCTCTATCACCCCCGAAGACCTCGAATGGGCCGACGAGCTTGGTTATCGCGTGAAGTTGCTCGGCGTCGCGGTTAAGACCGACAAGGGCATCGAGCAGCGCGTGCATCCGACCATGGTGCCGAAGGAAACCGCGATCGCGCAGGTGATGGGCGTGACGAACGCCGTCACCGTCGACGTCGAGGCAATCGCGCCGATCACGCTGGTCGGCCCAGGCGCCGGTGGCCTGGCGACGGCATCCGCCGTCGTGTCCGATATCGGCGACATCGCCCGCGGGATACGCACTGCGCCGTTCGGCCGGCCTTCGGCGCGGTTGGCCGCCACCAAGAAGGCGCCGATGCAGCGTCACGAAGGCGGCTATTACATTCGGCTTCTTGCCGTGGACAAACCGGGCACCGCCGCCACCATTGCCAGGCGCTTGGCGCAGCAGAACATCTCGCTCGAATCGATCGTGCAGCGTCACCGCGGCGAGCCGCCGCATGGCGGCGATGTCGCCGGCAGTTCGGGCGCGCCGGTGCCGGTCATTCTGATCACCTATGCCACCACCGAGGACGCCGTACGCAAGGCGCTTGCGGCGGTCGGCCGCGATAAGGTGATCTTGGGTAAACCGCAGGTCATCCGGATCGAGAAAAACTGATAAAGTGGCGCTCTATCGTCAGCACCGCCGCGAGGTGCGGCGCGACGGACGGCGAGACAGGCACGAGGGGCAACATGAGCAAGGAGGGACGCGGAGTCGTGCCGTCGATCACTATTCAGCCGGACTTGGCCATAGAACGCGTTCTTACGCTGGAGATCGTGCGGGTCACCGAGCGTGCGGCGGTCGCGGCGGCGCGGCTGACCGGTCGCGGCAACGAGAAGGCCGCCGACCAGGCGGCGGTCAACGCGATGCGGCGCGAGCTCAACAATCTTCCCATCAACGGCACGATCGTCATCGGAGAGGGCGAGCGCGACGAGGCGCCCATGCTGTTCATCGGCGAGACGGTCGGCAACAAGAACGGGCCTGCGGTCGACATCGCGGTCGATCCGCTCGAGGGCACGACGCTGTGCGCCAAGAACATGCCGGGCGCGATCGCCACCATGGCCATGGCGGAAG
>CBFGVM010000255.1:0-6274 GCA_965652015.1 uncultured Alphaproteobacteria bacterium | reverse complement strand
CTTCTTTGCCGTGCTCGCCCACCGGCTCGTCATACGAAATGCGGCTTATTAGGTCATGCGCTGTCGTCCCCGCGCCTCGGGAATATGGGCCCCGTTTGTGAGCGCGGGGATGACCGATGTTGAGCGAATGAGTCGCCGCCGAAGATTACTCGCAGGTCTGGTACATTGCGGTGAGTTCACGGCCGCTGAGGTACTTCATGCGCGGGGAGAGGCCGCCGCGCCGCTCGATCCAACTGCGCACGCGCTCGGGATAGATGTCCATCAAGAGCTGCGTCGCCTCGCGGCTCGTCACCTGCTGGCCGTTGCTGCCGGGATGCCATGCCGCGTGAAAGCCGAGCCGTGCGCGCGACGTGACGCAGATGCGCTCGCGCGGAATGACGCCGAGCACCATGGTGCAGGCCGACAAGCAAGGTCCGTCGATGATGACCCGCTCGCCTGAACCTCGCAGCGCCACCAGGTTTTCCAGATAAGGTCCGATTTGGCCCCCGGAATCCGCTTTGATTCGGACCGCGGCATGCGCAGTCGATACCGTCAGCGCCGCGGCAACGGCGCCGGCCAGAACCGCAATTTTCATGCTTGCCCTCTCCGTGCTCCGGCGCCCGCCCCGGCAGAGCTGGCGCCGCCCTCGAGCAATGTTTGTAATCAAATGTGGGATTATTGCGACGATGTTCCCCCCGCCCTGGAAAACGCTTAACGATCAGTTCTCCAGTGAGGTGGGTCCAAGTGCTCACCTCAGGCCTTCAATCGCCAGGCGATCGACGTTCGGCCTAGTGCTCGGAAAGACCTTGGCAAAATCCTAGAGTGGAGGTTCCACTCCGCCCTCTTTCTTGCAGGCGATGCCCGCCTCCTCCAGATCGAGCTCGCGCTCGATGCGTCGGCGTGCCTCGTCGGTAATTTTCCCCTGTTGCAACAGCCGGTAGATGTATTCGCGCTCGGCGGCAATCAGTTCCGACCTGAGGTCCGCCGCTGCGAAGGCAGTTTCGAGCCCGTCTGACGTATTTCTCGGCAGCCGTCCCATTCGGTCGTCATGCCGGGCGCGCAGAATTGCCAGGACGTCGGGCGTCATTCGGCCCTCGGCCGCAAGCTGCTCGAGCCGGTTTTGCATCGCGTTCAAAGCGTCCGTGCGCGCAGAAAGCTCGGCCGTGTGCTCGCGCTCGCGCTCTTCGGCGGCGTGGCTCCCCAACCCGAGCCAACGCACAACCGCCGGCACCAGCAATCCCTGGCCAACCAACGTGACGACGATCACTCCGAACGTCACGAACAGAATGAGATCGCGGTAGGGAAACGGCGTGCCGGCTACCGTGGTCAGCGGAATGGCTAGCGCCGCCGCCAGCGAGACGACGCCGCGTACACCGATGAACGCAAGAAAGAAACCCCACTGCCAGGGCGGAGCCGGATCGCGGCGCCTGAGCGCGGGGCTGAGCCAGCGTGGCAAATAAATCGCCGGAAAAACCCAGACAAACCGGGCAGCGATGATGACTGCAACGGTGAGCAGGACGGCAAGCAGCGGGCCCTGCATCGAGACCGTATCGATCCGATCGAGCAGCGTTCGAATCTGCAAGCCGGTCACGAGGAAGACCAGTCCCTCGAGCAGATAAATGACCAGATCCCAAAAGAAGATTCCTTGCAGCCGCGTCGCGGCCGGAATGAGCAGCGGTCCGTTCCAACTTACGAACAATCCGGCGGCGATCGTCGCCAAAACACCCGAGCCTCCAAAATGTTCGGGGAGCAAAAACGCGGCATAAGGCGTGAGCAGTGAAAGCGTGATCTCGACGCGGGGGTCGCGCGCCCAGCGGCGCAAACGCAGGCTGAGCCAGCCCAGGCCAATGCCGTAGGCAATCTCTCCGACCACGATGAGGACAAACGTTCCCCCGGCCTCCACCAGGGAGAATACGCCGCTGCCGACCGCGGCGACGGCAAAGCGGTAAAGGATCAGGGCGGTCGCGTCATTGGCGAGGCCTTCCCCTTCGAGGATGACGACAAGCCGGCGCGGAATGCCCAGCCGGCGAACGATGGCGAGTGGCGCAACCACGTCGGGTGGCGACACAATGGCGCCGAGCACGAAACCGACCGCAAGCGGGATGCCGAGCAGCCAATGCGCTGCCACGGCCACGGCACAGGCGGTGAAGACGACGCACCCGACCGCCAGCAGCGTGATCGGCCGCAGATTGAAGCGAAACTCGCGCCAGCTCATGGCAACGCCCGCCGAGTAGATCAGCGGCGGCAGGATCCCGAGCAACACCAATTCCGGAGCGAGCTCGATCCGCGGCAGGCCGGGAATGAGCGCAAGCGCGATGCCGGCGATGACGAGAAGGATCGAGGGAGCGGTGTTGAACCGCCGCGCCACAACGGCCACGACGACAAGCACCCCGATCAGCAGCAGAAGCGTTTGGATCGTCGCCGTCACGGGTCACACACTGCTTGGCCGAGGTGCTCTTCCTTGATGATGACGATAACCATTGGCCCTCTGGGGCCGGCAGGATTGGCCGCGACATACGCCTCGACCTGCAAACAAGCAACCCCGCGACGTTGGCGCGTTCTTGGGAGCCGGCCCGTTCATCCCCACAGCGCCGGCGCCGGCGGATGAACGCGGCTGCCCTCGTAGCTAAGACCGTCGGGCCGGTCGCGCGCAAGCAAAAGCGGGCCATCGAGATCCACCACCCGCGCCCGCTGCGCCACAAGCATGGCCGGTGCCATCGCCAGGGAGGTCGCAACCATGCAGCCGACCATGAGAGTCAATCCAAGCCGCTCCGCTTCGCGGGCCATCGCGAGCGCCTCAGTCAGTCCGCCGGCCTTGTCGAGCTTGAGGTTGACGGCGTCGTATTTGCCGACCAGCGCGGATAAGGAGGCGGCGGCGTGCGCGCTCTCGTCCGCGCAGATCGGAAGCGGATGCGCAATATGCGCGAGAGCATCATCGTGGTCCGCGGGCAAGGGTTGCTCGATGAGCATCACTGCGGCTTGCGCGCACGCAGCGAGGTTTTCCGCGAGATTGTCCGCCGTCCAGCCTTCATTGGCATCGACGATCAACTCGGCGTTCGGCGCGGCGCGCCGCACCGCGGCAATTCGCGCCGGATCTCCGGGAGCGCCAAGCTTGACCTTGAGCAGCAGCCGGTCGGCAGCGTCGGCGGCGGCTTTCGCCATCGTGTCGGGCGCAGCCAGTGAGATCGTGTAGGCCGTGGTGAGGACTTTTGGCGCGGGCAGACCGAGCAACTCGTGCACCGGCCGTCCGGCACGCTTGGCCGCCCAATCCCACAACGCGCAGTCGAGCGCGTTGCGCGCTGCGCCCGGCGGCATCGCTGACTGCAGTTGCTCGCGATCGAGACCGCGGGCGATCTCCGATCCCATCGCCTCGATCGCCGCTGTCACGCCCTCGATCGTTTCGCCATAGCGCGCATAGGGCACGCATTCGCCGCGGCCGCGGTGGGTGCCGTCGGAGAGTTCCGCGACCACGACCACAGCCTCGGTCTTGGCGCCGCGGCTGATGGTGAAGGCGCCGGCAATCGGCCAGCGCTCCACACGGACGGAGAGGGCGGGGGGCATCATGTGGGGCCCGTTACGAGCGTACTCGTGTGCAATGGAATCATCGAGAGGCAAACTCGGTCTGCTCCCTCCCCCGCGAGCGGGGGAGGGTTGGGGAGGGGGCGGCTCAAATGCTCTATCATACTGCGTGCCCCTCCCTGTCCCCCCAGCCGAAGTCGGATGTTTCCGACTTCGGCCAGTCGATAAAGCGGCCGAACTCGGGTGAGCCCATGGAGATCGAGCGGCAAAGCCTGTCGCGTGTTAGTGTTTGGACGATGCGCTCCGCAACGAACCACATGGCCATTTCCGCGGCTATCGCATTTTTCATCATTGCGGTCGTTGGCCTGAGAGACGGCCAGGCGCAACCCGCAGGCGGCGACACTTCCGCAATTTATCTCTACACCGGCGCCGACCGTGAGCAGCGTCTGATCGCCAAAGCGCGCGAGGAGGGCACGCTCACGCTCTACACCTCGATCGCAACGACCGAGTCGGGGCCGCTCACGCAGGCCTTTGAAGCCAAATATGGCGTCAAGGTGCAGCTCTGGCGCGCGCTCAGCGAGAACGTTGTGCAGCGCGCGCTCACGGAAACGCGCGGCGGTCGTCGCAGCATGGACGTGGTCGAGACCAACGCGCCGGAGGTCGAGGCGCTCGCCCGCGAAGGCGTCGTGGCGCAATTCAACAGCCCCTACATCGCCGATCTGCCGCCCTGGGCAATCCCGCCGCACCGGCGCTGGTTCGCCGACCGAGCGAACCTCTGGGTGGTCGGTTACAACACCGAGAAGATCAAGCGCGAGGAACTGCCCGCAACGCTCGAGGGCTTCGCCGATCCGCGATGGAAAGGCCGCCTCTCGCTCGAGGCGACCGATAGCGACTGGATGTACGGCGTCGTCAATTTCATGGGCGAGGAGCGCGGTCTCGACTTCTTCCGCAGGCTTGCGGCGTTGAAACCTGAAATGCGCAAGGGACACATCCTGGTGGCCCAGCTCGTGGCCGCCGGCGAGTTGCCGGTGTGCCTGACGATCTACAGCGGCAACGCGGACTCGATCAAAGCCAAGGGAGGCCCGATCGATTGGGCCGCGGTCGAACCGCTGGTCGGGCGCCCGCAGGCGGTCGCGGTGGCGAAGAACGCACCGCATCCCCACGCGGCGCTGCTGTTTGCCGATTTCGTGCTCTCGCCGGAAGGACAGAAGCTGCTCGCCGAGATGGGCCGCGTGCCGGCGAGCCGGACCCAGAAGACGCTGCTCGACCAGCACCGGCACGTCATGATCGATCCGATCAAATGGCTCGACCAGGCGCGCAAATGGGAGAAGGTGTGGACCGATCTGTTCTTGAGGTAGTGGATTTAGCTTAAGAGCGTGTCCCGGGCGCAGCGCAGCACGAGCGACGCGACGTGGTGCGCTGCAGACCCGGGACCGTTCCAGTCTGTGGCGGTCCCGGATCAGCGGTGCACCGCTTCACTTCGTTTCGCGCTGCACCGCATCCGGGACACATGGAACGCGGGCGCCTATCGCGCGCCCGCACGTGTTCACTGATTGCGGGCCGATCAGTCGAAACGGCCGGCCGCGTGCGCGAGCATGGTATAGACCTTGCCCGTCTCCGAGGTCAGGTACGTGCGCGTCAGCATCTGGTCGCGGTCGTCGCGCGAGACCTCCTCGAGCAGCCGCTCGAACTCGCCGATATAGCGATCGACGGTGCGGCGGAAATCGCCGTCGGCGCGATAGCGCTTGCGGATTTCCTCGAACGCCTTCTGGCCCTGCATGGTGTAAAGCTTGCGCGTGAACACGTTGCGCTCGCCGCGCTTGTAGCGATCCCACAGCTCGGCTGCCGCGTCGTGGTCGATCATGCGGGCGATGTCGACCGCAAGCGAATCGAGCGATTCCAGGCCGTGCCGCTCGGGACGCGCGTTCTCGTTGGGAGCGACGCGCGGCGGCTCGCGCGCCGGCGCTTCGGCCTCGTGCGAGGCGCGCGTCAGCAGCTCGGAGAGCCAGCCGGTGCGCCCGCCGCCGGCCGGGCCGGCTGCTTGCGCCGGGCTGAGCGAGGGTGCCTCCGCGCGCCGCGGCGGTACGGCCGGCGGGATCATGCCGGCAATATCCGAGCGCGCCCGGACAGGCTCGCTGCGCGGGCTGCCGTTGGTGCGCTCCTCGCGTGCGGCGCCGCGTCGGGGGCCGACCTCGGCCGGTTCCATGCGGAGCGCCGTCGGCTCGACCGCGTCGACGCTGCGGCTGTGACGGGCGACGATGCGATTGAGCTCGGCCAGCGCCTCGATCTGATCGACGATCACGCGGCGCATGTGCAAGGTGGCGTCCGCCGTCTCCTGCGGCAATTCGAGAATGCCCTTGCGCAGCTCGCCACGCGTCGTCTCCAGCTCGCGGCGCATGTCGGAGCTCATCTGCTTCAACTCGTCCAGCACCTCGGCGAAACGCTGCGCCGCCTGCGAGAGCATGACATGCGACTCCTCGCTCGCCTGCTCGTAGATGCTGTGCATGGCCTCGCTCAGCCGCTGGCGTTCCTCCTCCGTGCCGCTGCGGATCGCCTCGAAGTTCTCCCTGATCGCCTGGGCCCCGCCCGCCGCCGATTCCGCGGTCAAGCGAGCAATCTCGCGCGCCCGTTCACCCGCGCCTTCGAGCGACTGGTCGAGCACCCCGGCAAAGCGCGTGAGCCGCTCTTCGAGATCGCCGGCTTTGCCGTCGAGCGCGCCGATCAGCTGCTCCAGCGCGGCGCGGCGCTCGAGGAGCGAGCTCTCGGTCTGCCGATT